>NZ_FNAQ01000008.1 GCF_900101955.1 Desulfuromonas thiophila
CATGGCGTCCTCCTGTGCTTAAAGCGTTTATGGGGTTGAATCGGTTATCGGTTTGTTCCGTTGCCCTTGTGCCGGAGCTATTTCAGCGGCAGGGTTTCCTTGCTGTGGGTAACCGCCCGGGTAATGCCGACCAGCAACAGCAGCGACGGCAGAATCTGGGTGGCGATCAGCAGGGCAAAGAAGCCAAGGAATGCCCAGAGCAGAAAACCGCTGGAGGAAGCATCGGCCGCCGCGTAGACCGGCGAAGCCGCCAGCAAGGAAGTCAGGGTCAGCAGCGTGGTGGTTTTCATGATGTCCTCCTGTGGTTACGGTTGAAGGCTTGCGGTAGTGCGTTGCTCTTGCCCAGATACTACTGCGCAAGACGTGCCAACAAACACTGACGCCCCGGGAAATTCCGAATAAACTGCTGAAATCAGCAAGAAAATATCGCAAGAAAAATTTCCGGAGCACAAGAAGACCGCGTCTGAAGGCTGGTGAGGCAGCAAAAACGGCAGCGGGCGCCGGAAACGTATGCTGGGGCTATACGATGGGAGCAAAGCCGAGCCAGACCAGAACAGCGCGACAATCAGGCATGGTGGGCTATCAGGCTGAAATAACAGCCGTTACTGGCTGTATAGGGAAAATATCGGAAAATATCGCCAGAGCTGAGTTATTGAATCGGCTACCGTAAGGAAATGTTATATCGCAGATCCGTTTTGCCTTTTTGCTCAACAGAAGCGCAGAAGCTTCACCCTGGTTCTTGCGTAACTGCGAGAAGAGTCGTTGCTGTAACCAGCCAAAATAATTAAAAAACTTGTCGTGCGCTACGGGTGCTGCTAGATTCGGCAAAAATTTTATGCCTATTGGCGATCCTGGATTGAGTCGTCAGATTCGGATGAACGAGAGGAGATGGATTTGTGTGGCGTTTTGTTCTGATCTGGATGGTTTTTCTTGGTTTGTTGCCTGCACAGGGACAGGCGGGGCCGCTGTACACATGGAAAGATACGGGCGGGCAGCTTCATATCAGCGATAATCTGCCGGAATGTCCCGAAAATGCCAAAGAATTACAGACCCGGGTCTACAGTGGTGGCCGTGAAACAGCGGTGCAGCGTCAGGAGCGTCTTTTGCGCGAGTACGAACAGGAGCGGCAGCTTGCTTTGGCCAATTGGCAACGGCGCGAGGAATTGCAGCAGAAGAAGTTGGCCAGGGCCATTGAGGAAGATAACGACCGGCGTCACGCCTTGCACGAGGCCCGGCTGGAGCAGGATATTGCCTACGAAAAGAGTCTAATCGATCGATGGGATGACCGGCGCAGGCCTGTGTATTCCCTGCCCGGCCGGCGGACGCGCTATCAGGATGCTATGCGTCAATCCTGCTCTGATGGGAACGCGCCGCACTCCCCTCGTTTGATGGCGCGTCCGCATTCCCAGCCCGTGCTGCCGCGATCTGCTGGCCAACGGACGGTTGTGCGCCGGTTGCCCTGATGATTTCTACAGGTCTACAGGGCCGGGGTTGGCTCAAGGCCGTCCGGCAATGTGCCTCCCGTGCGGGAACTGGCGACCGTGCCAGGCTGGCGAAATGTCAAATTGGTGGTGTCAGGCTGCGGCCTTCGCGTAATAAGGCAGCGAAGTCTTCTGCCGGCAGGGGCTTGCTGAACAGGTAGCCCTGCAACTGGTCGCAGCCGCAACGGCGCAAAAAATCGAGCTGATCGCGGGTTTCGACGCCTTCAGCGACGGCGCCCAGGCCCAGGTTGTGGGCAATCTGGATGATGCTGGTGACGACGGAGGCGCCGCTGGTGTCTGTTGCTACATCGCGGATGAAAGAACGGTCGATTTTGAGATTGTCGACCGGAAAACGGCGCAGATAGTTCAGACTTGAATAGCCGGTACCGAAATCGTCGAGACTTAAGGACAGGCCGAGCTGTTTGAGCTCATGCATGATCTGCACGGCCTGCTGGGGATTGTCCATAATCATGCTTTCGGTTAGTTCCAGCTCCAGTTCGCCGGCGGCAAGACCGCTGTGCTGCAGAATGGACTGCAGGCGCTGGGTCAGATCGCCCTTGCGGAATTGCCGCGCTGACAGGTTCACGGCCACTGGTACTGGCTGCAGTCCCGCATCCCGCCATTGACAGGTCTGGGCACAGGCCTGCCGCAGTACCCAGTCGCCCAGCGGCACGATCAGGCCGGTTTCCTCCGCCAGCGGAATGAACTGGGCCGGTGAGATCAGCCCTCGTTGGGCATGTTGCCAGCGGACCAGGGCCTCGCAGCCGCAGATTTGTCCCGTTACCAGATTGACCTTTGGCTGGTAGAGCAGCAGAAACTGCTCCTGTTCCAGAGCCTGTCGCAGGGCTTCTTCCAACTCCAGTGTTTCCTGCAGCCGCTGGTTCATTTCCGGCGCGTAGAACAGGAAGCTGCTGCGCTCAAGACGCTTGGCGCGGTACATGGCCATGTCGGCGTTGCGCAGCAGGGTGGCGCTGTCATCACTGTCACGCGGGAACAGGCTGATTCCCAGGCTGGCACTCAGCCGAATTTCGCGATCTTCCACCCGGTAGGGCTGGTTGAGCTGCTCCAGCAGGTGCCCGGCGACCAGGGCGATGTCTTTCATGTCGGCCACCTCGGCCAGAATCACAACGAACTCATCGCCACCCAGACGGGCAACGCTGTCGGTTTCGCGTATGCAGTGCTGCAGGCGTCCGGCAACGGCGCGCAGCAGCTGATCGCCGAAGTTGTGACCGAGGCTGTCATTGATGACCTTGAAGCGGTCGAGATCGAACAATAACGCCGCCACCAGCCGGCCGGAACGATGGGCGTAATGGATGGCCTGTTCCAGGCGGTCGAGCAGTAGCGTGCGATTGGCCAGCCCGGTCAGGACGTCATGGGTTGCCAGATGCTTGAGCTGTTCTTCGTAACGTTTCTGCTCGGTGATGTCGCGGTACAGCGCGGCAACCTGGTTGCGGCTGCCGTTGTCCGGTCGGAAGGCGTAAACATCAAAAAAACGGCCCAGTTGCTGTTCCGGGCGCTGGAACCGGATGGCCTCGCCGGTGCGGGCCACGGCGCCATAGGTCTGCAGCCAGAAGGGGTCAATCTCCGGCAACAGTTCGCGGATGCTGTGCGATAGACATTCCGGGCCCAGACCGGTCTGGGCACTGAAAATCCGATTGATCTCGCGCAGGCGCAGGTCACTGACGGTGCCGTCGTCGTCGAATTCCACCTCCATGACGCAGAAACCCTCGTCGATGGATTCGAACAGGCTGTGATAGTGTCGTTCGCTGGCCTGCAGATCGGCCTGGGCCTGGCGGCGCTGCTGCAAAAGCTGCCATTCGCGTAGGGCCCCCTGCACGATGACCGGCAACCGGCGGAAGAGGTCGGGTGATTTGACCAGATAATCGAAGGCACCGCCTTTGAGGGCTTCTACGGCCAGTTCTTCGTTGCCGTAGGCGGTCATGACCAGCAAGGGAAAGGCTCGGTGGTCATGGCTGTCGGCCAGAGCCTGCAGGGCCCGGCCGTCGGGCAGGTTTATGTCCATCAGCACCAGATCGGGACTGTGCTGTTTCAGCAGGGCGTGATAACCGGCCAGGCTGGCGGCCTGATAAAGCTGAACCCTGGGGGACTGCTCCTGAAAAGCGCGGCGGATCAGTTCAGCGTGAGCGGTGTCGTCCTCGATCAGAAAGATGCTCAGGCTTTTGGCCTGGCCTGAAGAGGGAGCTTTGGTCATGGCAGCGTCCTGCAGGCACCGGTGAGGCGCTTGTCTGATACCGGTTGCCCGGCGGGGTTGACGGTAAACGCAGCGGAGCTGGCCTGATAAAACAGCCTGCTGCCACCATAGCGGCTGAAGGCGGTTTTGACCAGCCGGAATTGTGCCGACCGTCAGCGCACCTGGGGCAGTTCATCCCAGCTGCGGGTGTAGGCCGGCGACAGCAGCGTCCGCGTCATGAACCAGTCCGCTTCCGGCCGCTGGGCGCCGAAATAGACCCTGGCGCGGCCGGACTGGTTCAGGCGGTCGAGCGCCTGCATCAGCTGCTTTCCTTTACCTTCGTCCTGTGGGCTGTGGAACAGCCCTGGTTGCACCTGATCCGCCGGGCACAGGCCTTCAAGTTGTACCCCACCCTTGGCATAACGCAGGTCCTCGCGCCATAGCTTGTCAAACAGGCGCAGAGCCAGGGGCAGCAACACCCGGCTGTCGTTGCTGGCCTCGCCAAGGCTGGTGCTGGCCCGGTTGCCATAGTAGGGCTGCTGGGTATCGTGCGGGCTGGTACGGATGAACAGCGTCACAATGCCGGCCTTGAGCGCCTGGTGACGCAGGCGTGCGGCGGCCTGACAGACCAGCTGGCTGAGGGCCTGGCGCAGTTCGTCATAGGTCTCGATCCGCTCACCGAAGGAACGCGAACAAACCAGCTGTTTCTGCGGTGCCGGTACCTCCTCGAGTTCCAGGCAGGATTCGCCGTTGAGCTCGCGCACTGTTCTTTCCAGCACCACCGAAAAGCGCTGCCGTACGAAACGCACGTCCATCTCGGCCAGTTGCAGCGCCGTGCGGATACCCAGCCGCGCCAGACGTGGCCCCAGTTGGCGGCCGACCCCCCAGACCTCCTCCAGCGGCGTCAACGCCAGCAGGCGACGCTGCCGCTCTGGCTGTGACAGATCCACCACGCCGTGACATTGCCTAAAACGTTTGGCCGCGCCGTTGGCC
This sequence comes from Desulfuromonas thiophila, assembly GCF_900101955.1. Lineage (NCBI taxonomy): Bacteria > Pseudomonadati > Thermodesulfobacteriota > Desulfuromonadia > Desulfuromonadales > Desulfuromonadaceae > Desulfuromonas > Desulfuromonas thiophila. Next base: position 4,666 of record NZ_FNAQ01000008.1, read on the forward strand.
AGTTTGGCCAGCGTCTTGGTCGGCGCGATGCCGACACTCACCGGCACACCCACATGGCGGTACAGCTGCTCGCGGATCGCCTGGCCGCAGCTGGCCAGATCGGCCTGAGCCGCAGTCAGATCGATAAAGGCTTCGTCAATCGAATAGACCTCCAGATGATCGCTGAAGGCGCGCAGGCTGGCCATCACCCGGGCCGAGATGTCGGCATAGAGGCCATAGTTCGAAGAAAACAGCACAATGTCATGCTGCTTGACCAGGTGGCGAATCTGGAACAGCGGTGTTCCCATGGCAATGCCCAGGGCCTTGACCTCGGCCGAGCGTGCCACCACACAGCCGTCGTTGTTGGACAGAACCGCCACCGGCCGGCGGCGCAGATCGGGCCGGAACAGGCGCTCACAGCTGCAGTAGAAGTTGTTGCAATCGATCAGGGCGAATAGCGGCATGGCGTTTGATCCGGTGGAAAAATCTGCCGTCGGTGGCGGCGTGGTTGTCTGCTGGCGACGGCTGGGGCAGAATGCCGACCGGTTGCCGAGACAACCCCGGCCTGTGGTGTATTGTCGCAGGGAAAATGGTCCCATGCACACCCGTCTGCTGAACAAGGAGGATTCCGGATGATCATTCAACCCCTGCTGGGCCTGGCCCTGTTCATTCTGCTGGCCTGGCTGCTGAGCGAGAACCGCCGCCGCTTCCCCCTGCGTCTGGTGCTGGGCGGGCTGGCCCTGCAACTGCTGCTGGCCCTGCTGCTGTTGCGTCTGCCGGGTTGCCGCCAGCTGTTCTGGCTGCTCAACCAGGCTGTGCTGGCGCTGGAACAGGCCACGGCGGCGGGCACCGGGCTGGTGTTCGGTTATCTGGGCGGCGGGCCGTTGCCCTTTGCCGAAACCGGCAGCGCCAGTGCCTATCTGCTGGCTTTTCGCGGGCTGCCGCTGGTGCTGCTGATCAGCGCGTTGTCGGCTCTGTTGTTCTACTGGCGCATCCTGCCCTGGGTGGTGCAGGGCCTGTCCTGGCTGTTGCGGCGGACGCTGGGGCTGGGCGGTGCCGAGGGGCTGGCGGTGGCGGCGAACATCTTTGTCGGCATGGTCGAGGCGCCGCTGATCGTTCGGCCCTATCTGGCGCGGATGAGCCGCAGCGAGCTGTTCTGCCTGATGAGTTGCGGTATGGCCACCATCGCCGGCACGGTGATGGTACTTTACGCCAGTATTTTGCGACCGCTATTGCCCGATATCATGGGCCATATTCTGACCGCTTCGCTGATCAGCGCGCCGGCGGCGGTGGTGATCGCCAAGGTGCTGGTGCCCGAAAACGCCACGCCGACCGCCGCCCGGCTGGAGGTCGACACCTCGGTGCGCGGCAGCATGGACGCCATTACCCGTGGCACAACCCAGGGTATTCAGCTGCTGCTCAATATCGTCGCCATGATCATTGTCATGGTGGCGCTGGTGGCCCTGGTCAATCAACTGCTCGGCCTGCTTTGGCCCGGTGCCAGCCTGCAGGGGCTGCTCGGCCAGGTGCTGGCGCCGGTGGTCTGGCTGTTCGGCGTGCCCTGGGCGGAGGCGCCGACGGCGGCGGCGTTGTTGGGCACCAAGACTGTCATCAACGAGTTTGTGGCCTATCTGGATATGAGCCGCTTGCCGCCGGGTCAGCTCAGCGAGCGCAGCCTGTATCTGCTCAGCTATGCCCTGTGTGGTTTTGCCAATCCCGGCAGCCTGGGCATTCTGATCGGCGGTCTGGGCGCCATGGCGCCTGAACGACGGCCGGAGATTGTTTCGCTGGGGCTGAAATCGTTGCTGGCCGGCACCCTGGCCACCTGTATGACGGCGGCGGTAGCCGCTTTGTTGTTGCCGGCTTGAGTTTTGCGCCGGGTCTTTTAGTCGGCCAGGGTTGCCTGGCTGACACGGACGCTCAGGCTTTTGAGGGTGGCAGGGTCGAGCGGGCCGATGCCGGTCTTGAGTTGGTGCTGCTGGCCCGCCGGCAGCACCTCAGCCAGTGTCAGGCTGCGTTGCTGGCGGCGCTGTCGGCTGTCACTGAACTGCAGCAGGCAGACAATCTGACGGACATTGAGGCTGCTGTCATTTCTGATACGCAGTACCAGTTGGCCCTTGCCATCAAGACCCACGGCGGTGGTCAGATAGCGTTGGGGCTGCTCCGGCAGATCAAGGCGCTGATAGGCCTGACGGGCCTGCTGGCCGATGGTGGATTGCGACTGGGCCGCAGCGGCGAACAGCTCCTTGGCTTTGCCGCGCTGGCCCTGCTGCAGGGCCACCAGCCCCAGGGCCTGCTGAGCCGGGGCGGTGGGCAGCAGAGCGGTGCTGCGCTCGAGATCGGCAACGGCGGCGCTGGTCTGCCCCAAGGCTTTTTTGGCCAGGCCGCGCTGCAGATAATAATGGAAATAGCCGTCGTCCCGGGCGATGGCGCGATCATAGTTGGTGATGGCGTCGGCCGGATTCTTTTCGGCCATGCGGATATCGCCGCGCAGGCCGTGAAACAGGGCCTCGGCGGGCTGTAGTCGCAGCGCCTTTTCCGCCAGACTCAGCGCCTTGGCCGTGTCTTTTGCCTGCAGGGCCTTGCGGCCGGCATCGTGGGCGGCATAGGCCTCGCAGTCGGCCAGCAGCGGTGCCAGGGCCTGGCGGTAGCGCTCCTCGCCCAGTGTGCCGCCCTTGGGCAGCGTCGTCGCCAGTTGGCGATTGGCCTCGACCCGTTCTTGCGACGGCGGGTGACTGGAAAACAGACCGTTGAGCCAGTCCGGCTGTTGGTTTTTGGCCAGCCGCACGAAGGTCTGTTGCAGACCGATGGCGGCTGCGGGGTCATATCCGGCCCGCGCCATGTAGCGCATGCCGTAGGCGTCGGCTTCGCGTTCGGCGTCGCGGCTGTAGCGCTGCTGAATCAGCTGGGAACCGACGGCGGCACCGCCGGTGGCCAGGGCGGCGTATTCGCTGTTGCGCGCTGCCAGCCCCGTTGCCAGCACGGCACCCTGCAGCAGCAGGTTGCGTTCCATGTCCTTGGCGCCATGACGGGCAGCAGCGTGGACGATTTCATGGCTGAGGACCGCCGCCAGTTCAGCTTCGTTGTTCAGCTCCACCAGCAGCCCGCGATTGATGGCGATCTTGCCGCCGGGCAGGGCCCAGGCGTTGGGCGTTGAATCGTTCAGCACACGGAACTCGTAGGGCAGTTTGCGATCACTGACGGCGGCCAGCCGCTGGCCGACCTGCTGCACATAGGCCACCACCTGAGGATGGGTGCGATAGTCGCCGCCCTGCATCTGACGGCTGGGTTGATAATGCTGGGCGCCGGCGCGCAGTTCGGTGTCTTCGCCGACCAGGGCCAGTTCGTTTCTGCCGGTCACCGGATTGACGGCACAACCGGCAAGCAGCAGGACCAGGGTACAGACGGCAAGAGCGTAGCGCATGGCAGAATCTCCTGTCGGGTGGAGCGTTTTCCGGAGAGGGCGGCAGTCGCTGCGATGGACGCCGCCGGCGGTTCAGGGCGCCCGGCTGTCGAGCTGCAACGACAGCAGGTTGCGCTCGCCCTGGCGCTGCCAGTCGATCTGGCGGCACAGATTGCGGATCAGGGCCAGGCCGATATCGTCCTGGGAGTCGGCCTGCTCCAGCGGGTTGCCGGGTGGGCCGGCACAGTCGAGGCGCAGTTCCAGCAGCGCGTCCTGTTCGTGAAAGGCGACGGTCAGGGCCACATCGAAGACGCCGGCTTGTTGTTTGAGCCATTCCAGTACCTCTTCGGTCAGCAGCTGCAGGCGCAGGGCGCTGGCCTTGGGCAGCAGGTGCTTTTCGCAGAACTGGTCGAGCTGGCCGAACAGGGCGTAGAGATCGAAATCGCGTTCCTTGAGGCGGAACTCCAGACAGCGCACCCGGCGGATGAAATCGCGTGTGCGCTGTTGTTGTGGCGCCTCGAAGATCTGCTGCGGCGGGCCTTCCTCGTAGATGATGCCCTGATCCATGTAGAACACCCGACTGGAAACCTGACGGGCAAAATCCATTTCGTGGGTCACAATGGCCAGGGTCATGCCGTCACGCGCCAACCGGCGGATGACGGCCAAGACCTCGCCGACCATGGTGGGATCAAGGGCCGAGGTTGGCTCGTCGAACAGAATGATCTCCGGCTCCATCGACAGGCAGCGGGCGATGGCCACCCGTTGCTTCTGCCCGCCGGACAGTTCGTGGGGCAGGCTGTGAGCCTTTTCCGCCAGACCGACCATCTTCAGCAGTTCCAGGCCGCGGGCCGCGGCCTGCACCCTGGAGTGGCCGCGCAGCTGCACCGGACCGATGCACAGGTTGCCCAGGGCCGTGAGATGGGGAAACAGATTGAAGGACTGGAATACCATGCCCATGCGCTGGCGCAGCTGCGCCACCTTGACGCCGGCGGCCAGAATGTCCTGCCCATCGATCAGAATACGACCGGAGCTGGGTTGATCGAGCAGATTGAGGCAGCGCAGAAAGGTGCTTTTGCCGGTGCCCGACGGGCCGATGATGGAAATGACCTCGCCCTGGCGGATGTGGGCGTTGACATCCGTGAGAACCGCCACCGGGCCAAAATGTTTGCTCAGATGCTCGACACGAATCATGGGCGGGTCTCCAGCCGCTGGCGCTGCGGATCGGTTTTGCGGTCGAGGTGGTCGAGCGCCAGACCCAGCAGCCAGATCACCACAAAATAGAGCGCCGCCACCATGATCAGAGGGAAAAAGGCTTCGAAGGTGCGGCTGCGGATGATATCGCCGGCTTTGGTCAAGTCCTGCACGCCAATGTAGCCGACAATGGAGGTCATCTTCACCAGTGAAATGAATTCGCCCCGATAGACCGGCAGGATGCGGCGGATGGCCTGTGGCAGAACAATGTGGCGGAAGCATTGCAGGCGGGTGAAGCCGAGGGCGATCCCGGCTTCCGTCTGCCCCCGGTCGACCGCTTCGATGCCGCTGCGGAACATTTCGGCGACGTAGGCGGCGAAGTTCAGCGCGAAGGCGACCACGGCCACCAGCAGGGGGCTGATATTGACCGAGGCGAACACCACATAGAAGATCAGCATGAGTAGCAGCAGGACCGGCAGGCCGCGCACCGTTGCTATGTACAGGATGGCGAAGCGCCGTGCCAGCGGCTGGCGCGACAGTCGCAGGGCGCAGATGGCGGCTCCCAGCAATGTTCCCAGCAGGGTGGCGGCCGCCGAAATCAACAGCGTCGCTCCCAGCCCTTGCACGATCAGGCGCCAGCGCTGCTCGACCACAAAGTTGATTCGCAGACTCTCCTGCAGACTGGCCAGCGCCGGCACCGCGCTGACAACCGTGCTGGCCGGCTCGCTTGTGAAGGGCTCCGGAGCCGGGGGGGCGGCGGCAGCCATGCGGTCGCGCCGCACCAGCGCCACGGTGTTGAGATCGAGATAGGGCTCGGAAAAGGCCACCACCTTGGCCCGTTCCTCACTGATGGCGATGCCGTCAGTCACCAGATCGACCTTGCCGGCCGCCAGGGCGTTGATCAGGGCGTCCCATTCATAGGCGCGGATCTGCAGATCAATGTGTTCATGGGCGGCGAAACGGCGCAGCAATTCGATATCGAAACCGGTGAATTCGCCGTTGACCAGGCTGACATAGGGCAGATCGTCCACCGCCACCCCGGCCAGGCCGCGTTCGCCGCCGGAAAAGTGGGGGATTTCCGGCATGACCGCTTCGTCGGCGTCCTCGACGCACCAGCGCTGGTAAAGTGTCTGGTAGGTACCGTTTTCACGAATGTGGCGCAAAAAGGCGTTGAAACGGTCACGCAGGTCGGTGCGGTCGCGGCGAAAAGCCACGCCCAGGGGCAGTACCTGGAGACGTTCCTCCAAAATGGCCAGTTCGGGATTCTTTTTCAGGATCAGGCGGGCCGTGCTGCCTTCGATCAGGGCGGCGTCGACCTTGCCGGTGCGCACGGCCAGAACCAGGTCAGCCGTGGTGTTGAGCCGAACCACCTCGGCCTGCGGATAATGCTGGGCCAGAAAGGCATCCTGCACGGTGCCGATGAAGATGGCGATCTTGCCCCGCGCCAGATCGGCAAAACGCCGCGCCGGCAGCGTCTGTGGCTGCGGCGCGGCTGACGGCGGGTTCTGGGCCAACCGCTGCCTGAGTACCAGCACGGCGCCGCGTCCTTCGGCATAGGGAGCGGAAAAGGCGACCCGCTGACGCCGTTCCTCGGTGATGGCGATGCCATCACTGATCAGATCGACCTTGCCGGCCGCCAGGGCTGGAATCAGCGCGCCAAAATCGAGAATCTGAATCTGCAAGGCGATATTTTCAGCCGCGGCGAAGCTCCGCAACAGTTCAATGTCGAAGCCGACCACCTGATTGTTGACCACCGCCACATAGGGCAGATCGGCAACGGAAACCCCCAGGATATAGCGTGCGGCCGGTTCTTTTACCGGGTAGGGCGGCATCTGCGCGGTCTGAGGATCGGCGATAAACCAGCGCTGGTGGATCTGATCGTAGCGGCCGTCGGCCCGGATGCTGGCCAGATAATGGTCAAAACGCTGGCGCAGGTCGGCCAGCTCCGGTCGGAAGCCGATACCGAGCGGATAGCGCATGAAATCGTCATCGAGCAGGGCCATGTCCGGCCAGTTGGGCAGCAGGGCGGTGGCGCTGATGGCATCGATCAGAGCAGCGTCAACCTTGCCGCCGCGGGTGGCCAGCAACAGGTCGGTGAGGTTGTTGAACCAGACCAGTTGGGCTGCCGGGTAGGCCTGTTCGGCGTAGGCTCCCTGCAGGGTGCCGAGAACCGCGCCCAGGCGGGCCTGGGCCAGATCGTCCAGGCTGCTAAAGGGGCCGGGCGCGGCGCTGAGGCTGCCAGCCAGGGGGGGCAACAGCGTCGCTAGCAGCAGTGTCAGGCTCAACAGCAGGGTTTTGAGAAGGCGCCGGGCGACAAACGGCATGATGGCAACTCCAGCAAACAAAACGGGTGAACGCGGTTACCGTGACTGGCCGGCGGGGTTGTCCGTCACCAGCTGGTAGGGGTGTTGCTGGCTGTCGGGTAGCGCCCAGGGGGGCTGCTGACGGGCCAGAACGCTGGGGTTGATCCGCAGCTGCTCGGGGATGACCGCTTCGGTGGCAAAACTGGCCGGCGAGCGGCCGGCGAGAATGGCGGCAGCCAGATCGGCCGTGTAGCGGCCGACGGTGACATAATCGGCCCCCAGGCCGAACAGGGCGCCCCGGGCGGCATCGGCAGGGTCGTTGGTGAATACCGGCACGCCGGCCTCGCTGGCCAGATGCAGAATCAGATGGAGGGCGGCGGTGGCCACGGTGTCGCCACCGACCCAGAGCGCGTCGGGCTGCCGCGTCAGCAGGGCGCGGGTGGCTTCCGGCACCTCGGAGGTGTTGCCGGCATTGATCTCCAGCAACGCGATGCCCAGATCGGCGCAGGTGGCGCGGGCCTGTGCCAGACAGGCGGCCGAACACTGTTCCGCCGGATTCCACACCACGCCCAGCCGCTGCAATCGGGGCGCCATGGTTTTGGCCAGGCGGATGGCGGAGCGGACCGGCTGGAAGGTGCCGATGCCGGCCATGTGGGGCGGATGCTGGTCGGCTGCCGGGCCGGTGATGCCGACGCCGGTGCCGAGCGGATCGGTAACGGCGCCGAAGACGTGGCGCTTGCGCGTGGCTTCGTTGGCCTTGGCGAACAGCTGCAGAGCCAGGGTGCTGGAGGTGATGACCAGATCCGCCGGTCCGGCGGCGATATCCCGCGCCATGGCTCCGGCGGTGGCGTAATCGCCCTGTGGGTTGTAGCGCCGGATATTGGCGTCGGCCGGGGCGACCAGGCCCAGTTCACGCAGACGGGCCAGCACCCCGGCGACATGATCGTCCAGCAGGCTGGTGGAGGTGATCTGCAAAATGGCGATGGCGGGATAGACCGGTGTGGCTGCCGCGGCCTGTGGGCCGGCCGTGCGTTGCTGGCGGTCAGAATGCAGCAAAACGGCGATGGTCAGCAGAATCAGGCCGACAGGCAGTAAAAGATGTTTTATGCTCCCTCGCATGTGGATTTATCCTCTTTCTTGTGTATGCTGCCGGGCATTCCGCCACCTTACGGCAGGATCTCAAAAGGAACTGAAGGTTCGATCATGACGCGTCAGTGTTTAGCATATCTGGAGCCCGGATGCAGCCCGCGTTGTCACCTGACGCGGTTTTTTGTGCGGTTGATTCTGCTGGTCTTGTTGCTGAGCGGTTGTGGTGGCCTGGCAGGATCGGGCGGGCAAAAGGCCGCTGGGACGCGGCTGAAGGTTCTGCACCTCAACGACAGCCATTCGCATCTGCAAGCCGGTGAACTGATGCTGCAACGGGGTGATACGGCGACCAGTTGCCGGGTTGGCGGCATGGCCCGGGTCGGTCAGTTCCTGCGTCAGCAGACCGCGGCGGCTGAGGTGCCGGTGTTGCGGCTTCATGCCGGCGATGCGGTGCAGGGTACCCTCTATGCCAGTCAGTTCGCCGGCACGGCCGATGCCGAGGTGCTCAATGCTATCGGCTTCGATGCCCTGACGCTGGGCAATCACGAATTCGATGGCGGTGATGCCTGGCTGGCGGCCTTTCTTGACCGCCTGCAGATGCCGGTGCTCAGTGCCAATCTGCAGGTGCCGGCTGATCATGTGCTGGCCGGCCGCTATGCCCCCTCGGTGGTGCGGGACATTGCCGGTAGCCGGGTCGGTATTGTCGGTCTGACCATTGCCGATAAAACCCTGGCCTCGTCGCAGCCGGGGCCACAGGTGCGGCTGATTGACGAACTGACGGCGCTGCGGACTGCCGTGGCGCAGTTGCAGGCAGCGGGGGTGGGGCGCATCATCGTACTGAGTCATTGCGGTTACGACCGGATGCAGTCGCTGGCGGCGCAGGTGCCGGCCATCGATCTGATTGTCGACGGTGATTCCCACAGCCTGCTGGGCGACTTCAGCGCCTGGGGGCTCGCCTCTGCCGGTCCCTATCCCACGCGGGGGCGCAATGCCGACGGTGACCTGGTCTGCATCGTGCAAGCCTGGGAATACGGCAAGGTGGTGGGAGAGGTGGATCTGTTGTTCAACGGTGATCGTCTGCAGGCCTGTACGGGCCACAGCCATCTGCTGCTGGCGCCGGATGAGCCTGCCGCCACGTTGCCCGCGCCGGCTCGTCAGGCTGCCGGTGCACGGCTGACACCGATGGCTGAAGCGCCCGATCTGGCCCGGCTGATTGCCGGTTATCAGGCCCGTCTGGGCCAGCAGCTGGCGCTGCAGGTCGGCGAGGCGGCGCAGGAGCTGCCCCACCGTCGCCTGCCTGCCGCCGCTGACGCTCGTCTGGCGCTGGGCAGCCGCATCGCGCCGCTGGTGGCCCAGGCCTATTGGCAGCAGCTGCCCCAGGCCGATGTGGCGCTGGTCAATGCCGGCGCCGTGCGAGGTGGGCTGATGGCCGGCCCCATTCGCTATGAAGATCTTTATACCCTGCTGCCTTTTTCCGCTACCCTGGTGACCTTCGAACTCAGCGGCGCCCAGTTGCGTCAGGTGTTGGAAGACGCCGTCGATCACAGCCTGACCGGTGGTTCGACGGGGGCGTTTCCCTATGTTTATGGCATGCGTTTCAGCGTGGACGCCAGTCAGCCGGCCGGGCAGCGGCTGGGGCCGATTGCGCTGCAGCCGCGTGGCGCGGCGGCGTTTGAGCCTCTCAAGGCAGAGGGGCGCTATTGTCTGGTGACCAATAGCTATCTGGCTGCTGGTCGTGACGGTTACCGGCTACTGGGACAGCTGCGGCACCAGGGCGGCGCGCAGGACAGTGGCCACGAAGCCACCGAGGCTTTTGTTCGCTGGGTGCGGCAATGCAGCGCCGCCGGACGGAAGGTTGAACCCCTGCCCGCCGGCGAGCAGGGGCTGGTCGGTTGGCGCGCTGCGCCGTTGGCTCAGGGTTGCCGCACCAGGGCGGAGATGCCGCCGCGATAGTAGGGCTCGGAAAACAGCACCTTGCGGCTGCGTTCGTCCGTAATGGTGATGCAGGCGCCGATCAGATCGACCTTGCCGGCCAGCAGGGCCGGAATCAGGGCGCCGAATTCAAGATTGACGATCTCCAGGTCTTTGCCCAGCCGTAGCGCGACCCGACGGGCCAGTTCGATATCGAAGCCGACGATGGCGCCGGCCTCACCGACGAAGGAGAAGGGCTCGGTGACGGCGGCGGTCCCCAGCCGCAGACTGCCCTGACCGCGCGGCAGGGCGATGTCCGGCATGGGGGCGGGGCTGCCCGTTGCCGGCAGCCAGCGCCGCAGCAGATCATCGTAGCGGCCATCGGCGCGTAGCGCTGCCAACTCGGCGTCGATGGCCTGTTTCAGTGCCAGGTTGTCCTGGCTTACGGCAAAACCATACTGATCGATGGTGATCGGCTGCTCCAGCAGGGCGAGGCCGCCGGTTTTGGCGGCGATGTTGCGCAGAATGGGTTCGTCGTAGGCCACGGCATCAGCCTTGCCGGTCTTGACGGCCAGGGCGGCATCAAGCACGCTGTTGAAGTAGACAAAGCGCGCGCCGGGCATGCGCGAAAGCACCAGCTGATCGGCGACGGTGCCGGTGGGTACGGCGAACAGACCTTTTTCCAGTTGTGACAGCTGGGTGATCGGTCCCTTCTGTTCGCAGCCGCACAGAGCGGTGAGACCGAGGAACAGCAAGACGAGCAGCAGGGCGGTTGGGCGGGACGATGGCATCACGGAATCAATTCTCCTGGTGTGGGGGAAAGGAATTGCCCGGCGATCTTTGCCGCCTGCCTGACGGGATCTCGGGCGTGGCCGGTCAGCATAGCACAGGGCGACGCCGGATGGCAGCGTCGCTGGCAGGGAAGAACGGGCTTGCGGGCTGTTCTCTTCTTCATGGTGGTGGTCAAACGCGTCGGAGTGAAAAAAGGAGAGGGCATGGGAAACGGTTTGTGGGCCGCTCTGTTGCTGTTATTGCTGCTGGTGGCACCAGTCGTGGCGGCAGATCCGGGCGGGATGGATGCGGACTACACACGCCTGCGCCAGCGGCTGGTGGCGCGTTTCGATGGTGAGCGTCCGCGACTGTGGGCCGAACAGGTGCCCGGCGTTAAAACGCGCATCGCTGCCAACGAACCGGTCATAGCCCTCACGCTGGACGCCTGCGGTAGCCCGACGGGCATGGGGGCCGACACCGAACTGATCGCCTTTCTCGAACGGCAACGCGTGCCGGCCACCCTGTTCATCAATGCGCGCTGGATTGAACCGAACCGTGCCCTGTTCGAGCGTCTGGCGGCCAATCCGCTGTTTGAGATTGCCAACCACGGCCTGGCGCACAAGCCGGCCTCGGTCAGCGGCCGGAGCATCTATGGCCTGGCCGGTACCGCCAATGTGGCCGAGTTGGTGGACGAGATCGAACTGGCGGCGCGGCGCTTGCAACAGCTCACGGGCCGGCGACCGGCCTTCTACCGCAGCGGTACGGCCTATTATGACGAAGTGGCGGTCCAACTGGCGCAGGCACTGGGGCAGCAGGTGGCCGGATTCAGCATTCTGGGGGATCGTGGTGCCACCTACAGCAGCGCCCAGGTACGTGATGCCCTGCTGGCCTCCCAGGCCGGCGATATTATTATCGCCCATATGAATCACCCCGAGGCGGGCACCGGCCAGGGGATTATGGCGGCCGTGCCGTTGCTGCGGCAGCGCGGTCTGCGCTTTGTGCGGCTGTCGGATTATCCGTTGCAGTAACCGCCGGTTGGCGGCGACTTTTTTGATGGGAGGAGAAGCGATGGAAATACAGGAGAGCCGCCATGACGGGCAGCTGGTTGTGCATGTGCGCGGCCGCCTGGACGCATCCTGGGCGGAATTCTTTCAGGAGCAGTTGCTGGGCCGCATTCGTGGCGGCGAGCACCGTCTGCTGCTTGATGGCGCCGGACTGGAATTTCTCAGCTCCATGGGCATTCGCGCCCTGATGCGCATCTACAAGGAACTGCAGGGCGTCGGCGGCAGTTTTGCCATGGCTGGCTGTCAGGGCATGGTCCAGACCACCCTGCAGCAATCGGGGCTGGGCCAGTGGCTCAGTTCCGTGCAACTGCCGACGACGGCTTCGACCACCGCAGCCGCAACCGCCAGCCTTCGGCTGGAGCATTTTGAGCTGGATGCGACGGCCCGCCTGCAGCTGCGGCAGGTATCGGCCTGGCAGCCGTGGCAGCCGGTGGAGGATAGCGCCTGTGTTGAGCTGGAACTGGGGCCGGACAGCTTTGGTGTGGGGATCGGCGCCGCCGGCGAAACCTTGGCGGCGGTGCGTGATCTGTGCGGTGAATTCGTTGCCGTTGGCGGCGCTGTCGCCCTGCAGCCGCCCGATGAACGCGGCCGGCCCGACTGTCTGCTGGCCCAGCAGGCCTATGTGCCGCGGCTGCACTGCCTGCAGGCGCTGATCTGCCAGGGGCAACCCGGTCATCTGCTGCGCTTTCGCGCCGATGCCGAGCAACCCTGCTTTGGTCTGTCGCAACTGCTGAACGAACTGTTCCGGCTGACGCCGGCGCGGCGTGTCGGGCTGGTGTTGATCGGTGAAATCGAGGGACTGGTGGGTGCCCAGCTGATCCGGTCACCGGGGCGGTTGCAGGCCTGCCAGGTGCCGGACTACCCGGCCATCAAGGACTGGCTGAGCTTCACCGGCGAGCGGGTGTTCGCCCATGACCAGGCGATTATCAGTGGCCTGGCCCACCAACCGCACAGCAATGGTCCGATCGAGGCCCATCTGCACGCGGCGGTTTTTCCCTATCAGCTGCTGCCGAATGGCCGGGTGGAACTGGTGCCGTTGGCGCAGCGCCTGTTCGGTGGCGCGCCGCCCCGTGCGGTGCTGCATCTGGTGAATGACGACCGGCCGGCGACCGGTCTGGGCGAAAGCGCCCTCTACAACGGCGCCTGCTGGTGGTCGCCGCTGGCGGAAGAGGAGGACAAGGCATGAGTCTGGTTGTCGGAGCCCTGACCATGGGGCTGATTCTGGCGCTGCTGTCTTTGGGAATGCTGATCAGCTTCCGTATGATCCGCTTTACCGATATTACCGTCGATGGTTCCATCACCCTGGGCGCGGCCATTACAGCGGTCTGCTTGGTGAACGGTTTCAGCCCCTGGCTGGCCGTACTGCTGGCGTTGGCCGGTGGCGCCCTGGCCGGTGCCATCACCGGCCTGCTGCATACCCGCTGCCGTATTCAGGAGCTGCTCTCCGGTATTTTGGTGATGACGGCGTTGTATTCCATTAATCTGCGTATCATGGGCCGCAGCAACATTCCGCTGCTGGATGTGGCCAGTATCTCGGCCGGTCCCCAGCGGCTGTTGCAGGGATTGGGGCTGCCGGAGAAGGTCAATCTGGCCGGCTGGCTGGTACCTGTCGGCGATGTGGCCGTGTTTCTCAGCAGCTTGCTGGTCTGTGGTCTGGTGGCACTGGCGCTGCGCTACTTTCTGCTGACCCATTTCGGCACCGCTTTGCGGGCGGCGGGCAACAACCCGCAGATGGCGCGTGCCCAGGGCATTCATCACCAGAGCCTGGTGGTGTTCAGTCTGGCCCTGTCCAACGCGCTGGTGGCCCTGGCCGGTGCCCTGCTGGCCCAGTATCAGGGCTTTGCCGATGTGCAGATGGGGATTGGCATGATGGTTTGGGGCCTGGCCAGCATCATTATCGGTGAAGCGCTGGTGCGCCATAACGGCATCGGCCTGTTGATTACCGGCACCATCCTCGGCACCGTGCTGTTTCGTCTGCTGATCGCCATTGCCCTGCGCTGGGGACTCAATCCCAACGATCTGAAACTGGTGACGGCCCTGTTTGTTTTTGTTGCCCTGGTTGCGCCCATGCTGGCGGGCCGGCTGAAGAAACGCCTTGCTGCCGGAGGTCGCCATGTCTGATGTCCTGCTGGAAGTCCGTGATCTGCGTAAAACCTTTTTCCCCGCCACTGTCAACGAGGTGCGCGCCCTGCAAGGTGTGAACTTCAGCCTGGCCGATGGCGAGTTCGCCGCCATTATCGGTACCAACGGTTCCGGCAAGAGCACGGTACTCAACGCCATCGCCGGCACCTTTCTGCCCGACGCCGGCGCCATTGTCCTCGATGGTCAAGAGATCAGCCGCTGGCCTGAACACCGGCGGGCCGGCACCATCGGGCGGGTGTTCCAGAACCCCTTTGCCGGCACCGCCGCCGAGATGAGCATTGCCGAAAATATTGTTCTGGCCATGCGGCGGGGCCGGCGGCGCGGGCTGGGCCTGGCGCTGAGCCGCTCGATCCGTGACGAGATCGGCGAGCGGGTGCGGGCGCTGAACATGGGACTGGAGGACCGGCTCGACAACCCCATCGGCACCCTGTCGGGAGGTCAGCGTCAGGCGCTGACCCTGCTGATGGCCACCTGGTGCCGGCCGCGCCTGCTGCTGCTTGATGAGCATACGGCGGCCCTTGACCCGAAAAGCGCCGCCAAGGTGGCCGAGCTGACCAGTGAAATCATTGCCCGCGACAAACTGGCTGCCCTCATGGTGACCCATTCGATGCAGCAGGCCGTTACCATGCCCGACAGGATTCTGATGATGCATCGTGGCCAGTTGGTGGAGGATTACCGGGCAGAGCAGAAAAAACGCGTGCGTATCCCCGACCTGATGGCCGCTTTCGACCGGGTGACCAAGCGCGAGCGTTTCGATGCCACCGCAGCGGAGATGCTGTTGCGGCAATACGGTTGATTGGCTGTCAGAACGCCGATGGGCAGACTCCTTGCCGGATGAAATCCAAAACGCCTGTCCGAACCAACAGCGGACAGGCGTTTTTTGTTCTGCGGATGGATGCGGAGCTGGCGCGGTGGCTTCAGCTGTTGACGGTTGTTGTCAGCTGTTTGACGAAGCAGACCTGGTTGCGGCCGCCCTGGCGTTGGTAGCGCACCTCGTCGAGGCTGTTGAGGATGAAATGCAGCCCCAGTCCGCCAATGGGGCGTTGTTCAATGGGCAGGCTCAGATCCGGCTCTGGCTGGGCGGTGGGATCGAAGGGCCTCCCGTCGTCGCATACCTCCAGGCGGATCTGGTTGGGACGATGCCACAGGCGTAGCTCGATTTCGTGCAGCTGGGTATCATCGAAGGCGTAGCTGATCACATTCACCAGCCATTCCTCCAGCACCAGGTTGAGTTGTTGCAGCACCTCCAGCGGCCAGGCCAGTTTGCGTTGCAGTTCCTCCAGCCAGGCCACCAGTCGGGGCAGTTCCGACAGATGATTGGTCAGGACCAGCAGGCTGGTGGGGGATTGGTTATTGTGGCCGCAAGTCTCGCCAGCCGCTGCATGGTCGCGGTACGACAGGCACAGCAGGGTGATATCGTCCGACTGCTCGGCGCCATTGGCAAACTGGCGGATGGCGCGGGCAATGCTGCTGACACAGCCCTCGGCGGTGCGGGCCGGCTGGCTTTGCAGCAGCTGGCACAGCTGCGCTTCGCCGAACAGCTGCTGTTGCGGGTTCATGGCCTCGGTTACGCCATCGGTGTAGAGCAGCAGCCGGGCGCCATCGGCCAGGGTCAGGCGCTGGTTGTGGTAGGACAGGCCTTCCAGCGCTGCCAGCGGTGGGCAGCTGGCCGCCTCCAGCAGGCGTGTCTGGCCTTCTTCGATGATGACCGGCGGATTATGGCCGGCGTTGGCGTAGAGCAGTTCGCGGCTGCGCAGGTCGAACAGGGCGCAGAAGGCGGTGATGAACATGCAGCTGTCGTTGCCCTGGGCCAGTTCATTGTTGACATGCTCCAGGGTGCGGGCCGGGTCTTGCAGCGTCTGCATGGTGGATTTGAGCAGGGTCTTGCCGACGGCCATGAACAGCGAGGCTGGCACGCCCTTGCCGGAAACATCGCCAATGCACAGATACAGGCGATCATCATCGAGCAGGGCGAAGTCGTACAGGTCGCCGCCGACCTCGCGGGCGGATTCGAGCAGGGCATACAGGTCGAGACCGGCGCGCTGGGGAAAGGGCGGGAACAGCTTGGGCAGAATGCTGTGCTGAATGTCGCGGGCGATGGCCAGTTCGCTGGCAATTTTTTCCTTTTCGGCGGTGGTGGCGGTCAGCTGCTGAATGTGGTTTTGCAGATCAACGCGCATTTGACCGAAGGCATCGATCAGGCGGCCGATCTCGTCACTGCGTCGCTCAGCCGGCAGTGGCGCGGCGAAATTGCCGCCGGCCAGCTGTTCGGCGCAGCCGCACAGCTTCTGCAGTGGCCGGGTGATGGTGCGGGCGATGGTGAAGGCTGGCAGCAGCAACAGCAGCAGGCCGGCCAGGCTGATCAGGGTGGTTTTGATGGCCAGCACGACCACTGGCGCGAGGATCTGCTGTTCGGGAATGATAAAGCCGATCTTCCAGCCGGTCAGGTTGGCGGTGGCAAAATAGAGCCAGGCCGGCCGTTCGTTGCCAATCTGTAAAAAGCGCAGGCCTCCTTCCGGCTGGCGCAGGGCATTGCGCAGCTGTTCGAGGCTGGCGCGGTCGCGGTCGCTGGCGGCGGCCTCAATCAGGCTGTGGAGGGTTTCACGGTGTTCCCAGTCCGAGCGGGGATGGAGGATGATGCGGTCGAACTGGGAAACCAGCATGGGTTGGCCCTGGCTGCCCAGTTCCAGGGCGCCAAGGCGCTGGCGCAGTCCCGCCAGCGACAGATCGCCGGTGATGACTGCCACCAACTGATCGTCGACCAGCACGGGGACGCAATAGGTCACCATCAGGGTCTGTACATCGGCATCGAAGTAGGGGTCGGTCCATACCGGCCGGCGCAGCTGTTCGGGCAGGTAGAACCAGTCGCTCTGGTAGTCCTGCTGCGGGTTGCTGCGGTCGATGGTGCTGATGCCGTCGGCCGCGCGCCAGCTGTAGAGAATGCGGAAGCCGGCGTCGACCGTATCCTGCTGCGGCGCCAGGGCAATGGCGCTGCCGTACAGTTCGGGATGGCGGCGCAGAATCTGTTCCAGCAGGTTCACGGCACCCAGCCGGGTGCGCGGTTGGTGGGCGAAAAGGATGGCGGCTTCTTCCACTACCTGTTGCACCTGCTGCAGGTTCAGATCGAAGCGGGCGGCGGCCGCATCGGCCAGGGTATGGTAGAGCTGGCGCTGATCGGCCAGCAGTTGCCGGCGCATGTCAAAATGGTTGAGGCTGATCAGGGCCAGCAGCACCAGACCGGCGCCGCCCAGAATCAGCAGCGCCAGGCGTAGAAAGAGTGAACGCTTAATGAAGGCCATGGCGGGCCTCCGGGGTGACGAAATCGTCATAAGAGGGCAGGCGGCCGCTCAGACCCAGCAGCGTGCCGGCGCCGGTATAATCCTCTGGCCGCAGTCGGCCTGTCGGCCAGGACTGATCCTCTGGCGCAAAGATGGCCTGCAAAACCTGCTGCAGCATCCAGGCCATGTGGGCGCGGTTCACCGGCAGGTTGGCAGCCTCGACCTGGCGCATCACCAGATCAAGAGCTAGCTGCGGCTGCTGACGGGCGGTCTGCCAGCCCCGCAGGCTGGCGCGGGCAAAGGCAGCACAGCGCTGCGGCTGCTGCTGGTAAAAACCGCGCCGGCAGTACAGACCATCTTCCGGCAGATAAAAGCCCAGAGCGTGAAAATCGAACAGGCTCAGTTCCTCGCGGTTGACGCCCTGCTGCAGCAGGCTGTGATACTCGTTGTAGAGCATGGCGCTGCAGGCGTCGACGCCCCGCCGCAAGAACAGCGACAGGCTGTAGTGCTGCGGCACCACCTGCGGTCTGACGCCCTGGCGGGCAAAAAACTGGTGATAGGCGGTGGCGAAGGCTGGCCACAAACTGACACGGCGGCCATCCAGATCGGCAATGCTGTGAATGGGGCTGTGACCGTCGGCGCCGTTTTTCCAGGCCACCAGGGTGAGGGTTGAGCGATTGATCAACTGCAGCAGCAGCACCAGCCCCCGCTCGGCATCGACCGCTGTTTCGGCCTGGCGGGCCAGCACCGGCGCCAGCATGGCGCTGCAGAAGTCGGCTTCACCGTTTTCGACCAGGGTGGGGGCATCAATGGCCGGACCGCCGGGAACAATCTCGACCTGCAGACCTTCTTCGGCGTAATAGCCCAGCTCCTGCGCCACATAGTAGCCGGCGAACTGGGCCTGATGCTCCCACTGCAGCACCAGCCGCAGGGGTTGCGCCGCCTGCAGCGGTGTGGCCCAGAACAGGGTTGCCGGCAGCAGGATGGCCAGCAGCAGGGCGATCAGCGGCGCCGGTCTGCGAGAAGATGTGAACATGACGCGCTCCTTGTTCCGTGCGGTGCGCCGCCGGATCAGTTCTGGATGTTGAGAACGCCGTGCAGCCCGGCCAGCCGGAACACATCGGCTACCGCCGGTTGCATTTGCCGCAGCTGCAGTTCGGCACCCTGCTGGCGCAGGGTTTTTGCCGCCAGCAGCAGAATTCGCAGGCCGGCGCTGGAGATATAGTCGGTGGCGGCAAAATTGCACACCAGCAGCGCGGGCTTGTCGGTCTGGATCAGGCGCAGCAGCTGCTGTTCGATGGCCGGAGCGTTGGTGGCGTCAAGGCGGGCGGGCAGATCGAAGACGGTCATGAAAAACTCCTGAACGATAAAGGATTGACAGGATGTTGAAAACGCCCCATTCGGGACTTTTTTAATGACGCAAGGCGAAAATGCGTTTTTTCGTCTTGCTGACAAAATCAATCCATTACGGAGCAATGATTGATTTTGGTCGCCCATCCATGGGCTCTGCAGGCTGCTAACAGTTTGTTAATCCTGTAGCTGGGCCTGGTGCAGCAGGTCAGGCGACACGTTGAGGCCGAACTGACGGGCCCGCTGCGGGTTGAGCAGCAGGGTTTCGGAGCGGGTGTTGTTGAAGGGGATGCTGGCCGGATCGGTTCCGCGCAGCACGGCGACGGCTTTGTCGGCCGCTTCCCGGCCGGCCTGATAGTAGTCGCGTGCCAGACAGAGTACCGCGCCTTCGCTCATCTGGGAACTGTCGAACACATAGACCGGCAGGTTGGCCTGCGCCGCCCGGCGGGCAATCTGGGCGAAGCCGGGCCGGGTGGTGTTGTCGACAATCTGGGCGACGGCCTGAATCTCTTCCTGGCACAGGGCGGCGCTGGCCTGGGCGGTGTCAGCGCTGGCCGTGACCGGTACCGCCACTAGGCGGATGCCCTGGCTTTCAAGGGCGGCGGCAAACCATTCACGGTACAGTTCGCTGTTGATTTCTGCCGGGGTGAAGAGGGTGCCGACCGCTTTGGCCTGTGGCAGGGTCTGGCGAATCAGGCGGGCCATGCCCTCAAAGGGCGAGCGGGTGGTGATGCCGGTGACCTGTGGCAGATGGTCGGTTTCACTGCGGCCGGCGCCCGCCAGCACCGCGTCACCGACACCGGTGAAAACGATGGGGATGTCGCTGCCGGCCTGACGCAGGGCGGCCTGCAGGCAGGGGGTCGACACCACCAGCAGCAAATCGGCCTGTTCCCCCTTGACGCTGGTCATGATGCTCGACAGGGTCGACATGTCGCCCTGGGCGTTGAGCTGGCGCAGCCGATAGTCGGTACCCTCGACCAGCCCGGCCTGCTGCAGCCCGTCGCGCAGCCCCCGGGCGCAATCCTCGGAAAACTGGGTTTCGTTATAGAGCACCAGGCGCAGTTCGCGCGGTCGGCCGCTGGCGGCAGGTGCCGCCGTGGCCGGCTGCACGCGGCTGGCGTTGCGGGTTGCCTCTATGGGCAGGTCGGCCGGCGGAACACCGCAAAGGATGCGGAACACCTGGGTGGCGCTCTGGCGTCCCCAGTCGCTGTAGCTGTCGCCGATTCCCCCGGTGGCCCCGAGGGCGATCAGATCCATGTCGGAAACGAAAATCGGCACGCCGGCGGCACTGGTCACCTGGTGGATGGCGCCGAAGCCGGTTACCGCCAGATTGTCCGTCGACAGAATCAGCGCCTGGGCACCGCGCTGCAGCAGGGCGCGGGTGGCCAGTGACAGATCGGAAACCGTTGAAACCGTAGCCTCATACAACGCCAAATGTTGTGCGGTGCAGGCGGCCCGCAGTTTTTCCACTGCCAGCAACGACTGGGGCTGGGCCGCGTCGTAGACCGTGCCGATGGCCTTCAGGGCCGGCTGGTGCTGACGCGCCATTTGCACCAGCCCGGCGATGTCCGGGTCATCGTGGACTCCGGTGATGTGGGCTGGCCGGCCCTGACCGAACAACCCGAGTTTGACCGGATCAGACGCCACCGAGAAAACATAGGGCACCTCGCGCACGCGCTTGACCCCGGCCACCAATGCCGGTGTGGTCAGGGAGATCACCAGATCGGGCGCCTGCTGCAGGGCCGAGTCGTACAACTGTGGCAGCAGGGCCAGATCGCCCTGGGCACTGTAATACTGCAGCTCGAAATCCTGCCCCGGCTTCAGTCCGTGCTGTTCCAGCCCTGCCCGTAAGCCGCTCATGGCGGCATCGAGGGCCTTGTTCTCCACCAGATTGATCAGTGCCAGCCGTGCCGGTCGTCCCAGATGGTGCTGGAGCTGATAGCCGATATCAAGCTGGGCGCGCAGCGCCTGGGGCAGTTGCAGCCTCAGCTCTGCCGCCACACCAAAATCGAGCTGCAGCGAATGGCTGGTGCTGGGAGCGAAGGGCAGGGTGGCCGGGTTTTCACCCTGTAGCACGCGGGCGGCCAGCTGGGCAGTGTGAAGCCCTTCGGCAAAGGGACTGGGGCCGCTTGACAGCAGCGCCCCGCTGCCCATCAGACTGCCGTCCGCGGCCAGAATGGGGATGGCGTGATCGCGGCAGAAGCGGACAATGTTGCTGTAGCCGCTGACACAGGTGCTGTCGCCCAGGGCGTAGTACAGCTCAATCCCTTGCTGCTGCAGGGCTTGCAGGGCCTGGGGGATGTCGCTGCTGCTGTTGATCGTGGCCGTTTGCAGATTGAAGCCCAGTTGCGCCAGCATGGGGCCGAGGCGGTCGATCTCGTCCTGCGAATTGGCTTCCGACGGGTTGTAAAGAGCGCCGATGCGGCGGGCGGCCGGGAACAACTGACGGGCCCAGACAAAGGTATCGCGGCTTGGCAGGCTGAAAACGGCGCCGGTGACCCGTGGCAGATGGTCAGTGAAGGAGCGACCGGCACCGGCCTGCAGGGGTGAGGTAACAATGCCGAATACCAGCGGCACCTCGCTCTTCTGGCCCAGGGCGCTGGCCAGACAGGGAGTCGACAGCGGGATCAGCAGGTCGGGTTGTTCGGTCAGCAGGCTTTGGATAACCTGCCCCAACAACGCCAGGTCGCCGTTGGCATGGCGATGAATCAGCCGCAGGTTGTCGCCTTCGCTGAACCCCGCTGCCGCCAGCCCGGCGCGAAGGCCGGCCAGCGCCTGTTCGAACACCGGCGCCGGCAGCGGCGAGCAGACCGCCACGGTCACACTGCGGGCCGGCTGTACCCTGTCAGCCGCAGAACTGACGACGCCGGGTGCGAGGGCGGGTGAGCGCCGTTCCAGATCCGACAGCAGCAACAGGGCCGCGGCCGCCACAATCAGGCCAACGGCCAGGCCGAGATGTTTGAACAGATGTTTCATGAGGGCCTCGCAAATGGGGCAGGGTCTCATCAGCAGGGTGAAATCGCCCCGGAGGGGCTTTTTCACCCCCTTGCTAGAACGCCCACAGCAGCGCCGCGCTCAGGCTGGTGCGGTCGTAGAAGCGGCTTTCGAGCCGCAGGGCCAGATTGCTGGGCAGGGCACGCAGTTCGATGCCGGCGAACAGCTGCGCCTGATGTTCTTCGCGCATGTCGATGGTTGAATCGCTGTAGCTCCAGTCGAAATCCTGCCCTTGGAATTTGCCTGTAGCCCGTTCGCGTTCCTTCGAGCGGGTTTCTTCCACCCAGCTTAGCAGCAGACCACCGTAGCCGCTCAGCTCAGCCCAGGCGCAGGGCTGCCAGCGCGTGCCCAGCTGCAGGCCGCCACCATATTCGACGTAGTCTTCGTCTCGCTGCCAGGTATCATAGCCGTAATTCTGTTCGTCGACGTAACCGCCGTAGGATTCTTTGTATTCGATACCGCTGACGTAGGTCAGCCGGCCAAACAGAGAGGCATACAGATTGCCACGTTCCAGCACCACCAGATGGGCGCCGGCGCCCAGCAAGGGCGCGATCTGCTCTGAATGTTCCGAATCGGTGCCGCCCAGTTCCAGGCTCAGGCCCCAGCGCCGTTGCGGTGCCAGACTCAACCGGGCGATCAGACGCTTTTCCTCCTGCTTGCCGACATAGCTGCTGGCGGGATAGACCGACGGATAGTCCTGGCGGGTGTCGCGCTGATAGTCTTCGTAATACAGCTCCGCACGGAAACGCTGATCGCTGGGCGCCAGCAGGCCGATGTCCATGGCCTGGGCCAGGGAGCCGCACAGCAGCAGACACAGCAGGGCGAACAGCGGGAAGAGGGGCAGGGATCGGTTTTTCATGGTGGCAACCTTTCGATAGAGGATGAAGAATTTTACATAAGGCATTGAAATAGCTGAGTTTATTCTGAAGCACTGCTGGTGTTGGCCTCGCCTTTGAGCCGCACCGGAATCTGTACGGGGGCTGTTGCCAAATCGGCCGGCAGGGTCAGTTCCAGCAGCGCGTGCCACGGCTGGTTGGCCGTCAGTTCCGGCAGGTTCCAGGCCAGATTCAGTTCAAAAGGCGCTGCCGGGCTGGTTTGAGGCGAAACCTGCAGGGTTTCCAGCGCCGCATCGTCCGGCCCGATCAGGCTGTAATGCAGGCTGAAAGGCTCCGCAAAGGCGCGGCCGGAACTTTTGTGTACCCCGATCCACCAGGTGCCGGGTTCCGGCGCCGGAATGTTGAGGCATTCATTCGTGGCACTGGTGATACTTTTGGCGATGGGCTCCGTTGTGGGGTGCGGGCCGATGCCGGCCGCCAGATCAAAATCGCTGCTGGTTGGCGAGGAAAGATCGATCAGCAAGGCCTTGGTGCCCGGCGGGATCTCAAGGCTGTGCCACCAGACGCCACCGTCGTTGTTGTAGGGATCTTGCGGGGTTGGGTCAAGCTCCAGTTCTGCTGTCTGCAACTGCGGCGCCTTAAAACCGAAGGCGGCGATGCTGGCCGTGCCGGCAATCTCCAGCCGATGGATCAGCTGCTGGCCCTGGGCCATCGAACTGACCAGATCCAGTTGCGGCGGCAGCCGGTAACCACTGCGCCGCACGGCGACGGGTAAACGCGCCGCCGGTGCGTTGTTGTTGACCTCCCGCAGTTCAATCTGGCCGAAGGCCCACTGCTCCAGCGCCATGGCCGTGGCGTCAGCCTGAATGTCGAGGGTCTGGCTTTGTCCCGGTGCCAGGCTGAAGGATTGCGGTGAGACCTGCAGTACAAGGCCAGCGCTGGCGGTGACGCTGACCTGCCAGCGGCTGGCGCGATCGCTGACGTTGGTCAGCACGCGCTGCCAGTTGCAGAGGTCGATGCAGTTGTGCTGCGCCAGGCTGGCGAGGTTGAGCGCCGCCGGTTCACCTTCGGGCCGATTCGACAGCCAGTAGTTCGCCGGGTTGGCCAGCCGGAAGTTTTCACCGCTTTCGTCCAGCAGCAGGGCGGCACGGCTGGCATTCCAGGCATCGACGCGGCCGCCGCCGCAGTCAAAGGGGGTGGCGGCGTTGCCGGCCGTGTCGCGCCGTAGCGTGCTGCTGGCACTGGTGATCAGAGCCGATTGGGCCTGGGCGGCGCTCCATTCGGGATGACGGGCTCTGAGCAGGGCAAACAGGCCGGCGACATGCGGGCTGGCCATGGAGGTGCCATTCCAGATGGCGTAGCCCAGCCCATCGACCACCGGGGCGAAGACACTGGCGCCCGGCGCCGTCACATCCGGTTTGATCACGGCCGGTACGGCGCGGTTGGGACCGCGTGAACTGAAGGCCGCGATCACATCGGCAGTGGCTGGATCTGCGATGGCCTGGGTACCGCTCAAACTGGCCAGCAGTGCAGCGCCCTGGGTCTGACAGCGGGCCAGCCAGTCCTTGAGCCGGTCGCCATCAGGCTGGCTGATATGACTGGCCGGCAGCAGATGGGCATCGGTGATGCGGGCGCTGTCATCGCCGGGATCGACCTCGACCAGAATCATGCCGCTGGCGCCGTTATCCAGAAGGTTCTGGCCTTTTTCCACCCGGCCATTGATGCCGCGGTCACAGATGACGATTTCGCCGGCGAAGGGGGCGGTGAAACGGCCTTCGCAATAGGCGTCGCCATAGTCACCGGCGTAAATCAGCGGTGCCGGGCCGGTGCCGCGTGACAGGCCCAGTCCGACCAGGGGTTCGAGCTCGGCCACGGGACCGGACAGCTCAATGTGGTTCTGGTAGGCCACGGCGTGGCTGCTGGCGGCAACCGTGGTGATCCAGGGCGCGCAGGCCGGGCTGTCGACGGTGGCCTCGCCGGGGCCGCTGTTGCCAGCGCTGGTGGCGACCCAGATGCCGGCTTCGTGGGCGCCGAGAAAGGCCAGCGCATCAAGACTGTTCCAGGGATTTTCAATGTCGCCACCAATGGAATAGTTGAGCACGTCGACGCCGTCGGCCACCGCCTGTTCGATGGCGGCCAAAATGCTGGTCATGCTGAGGCTGCCATCGGCGTTGGCCACCTTGTAGGAGATGAGGTTGGCATGGGGCGCCACGCCGGAGATGGCGGCCGACAGGTTCAGCCCCGACGGCCCATAGACAATGGCCTCGGTGACAAAGTTGCCGGCTGCGGTGGCGGCGACATGGCTGCCATGGCCATCGAAGTCCACCGCGTTGTAGGTGTCGGCACCAAAGTTCCAGGCGCCGATCAGTTTGTTGTTACAAGGAAAATTCGGATTGTAGAGGGTGCTGTTGGCCGGATCGCAGACGCCATAAAAACGGTCGCGCGGATTGCGATGGCGGTAGCCGTCGTCGCCGGTTTCAGCGAAGGAAGGGCTGTGGGGGCTGATGCCGGTATCAATGATGCCAACCACCACGCCCTCACCCTGAGTGGCCTGCGGCAGGCTCTGGCTGCCGTTGCCGAACCAGACCAGCGGCGCGCGGATCAGCGCCACACCGGGAGTGGTGTCGTTGTTGTCGGGCCATTCGATGCGCAGCGGGCTGCCATCGTCGCTGCCGCAGGCGCTGGCCAGTACCAGCAGGGTCGCGCCCAGCAGCAGTGGCCGTGCCCGCCGGCGACGGCCGAGCAGGGGCAGCAGTGCCAGCAACAGCGCCAGCAGCAGAACCCGGCTGGCGGGCTTGAAGGAAAATACCAGGCGACCGCCCAGTTGCTCCAGCCATTGTCCGCCATGTTGCGCACTTGCCTGTCGGTTCAGCTGAAGTTGTCGTTCAGCCTGCAGGCGCACAATGCCGGGCTGCCTGGCGGCCTGGCGGGCTTCGCTGGCGGTCAGTCGCAGGCTGACACCGTGAAAGCTCAGATCAAATTCCTGCAGAATGGTCAGATGGCGGCCCAGCCGCTCGGCCAGCGCCTGCACCTGCTGATGGCGTTGCTCGGCAAGATAGGCCCGATAGGCGCGAGCGGTCGGGCTGGCGGGGTCGAGGTGGCTGCCGCCGCTGGCCCGGGGACTGGTCGCGGCATAGCCGGGGATTTCGCCGTGATACAGGGCGAGCGGCGCTCCTTCGAGTTGCAGAACATAGAGCGACAGGGCATCGGGCTGCGCGCTGGTTGTGATGCCCGAACTGGCACTGGCGGAGCAGGTCAGCAACAGGATGAACAGGATCGGGAACAGGACCGACAGACCGGCAAGGCAGCCGGGATGGGTGGAGCGCAAAAATGGCATGGAATCTCCTCGAAGGGGTGGCGCCAGACGTGGCCGGTGCGGCCTGCCAACCGGGTTGCGACGATCTGCTGGATTGGCCGGGTGCAGGGTCGCCGCGTTTGCAATGAAAATTCTTTCCGATCTTAACAGCTGCCAGCAGAGGGAACAATCCGCGCCAAGATTTTTTTCGTTTTGTGTGTTTTTGCCGGTCGGCTTTTCCTTTTGCCAGTGCTGGCCGTGATCCCCTATGCTGGTCAGCGAGGGCTCGGCCGCTGGTGCGGTTGAGCTTTTCGGCCTTTTTTCCTGCCCGCCGGAGGTGCCCATGCAACCTGATCTGCTGATTCGTCGCGCCACGCTCCTTGATGGCCGGGGCGAGATGGATATCGCCATTGCCGCCGGTCGCATCCAGACCATCGCGCCGTCCCTGCCGGAAACGGAGCTGCCGGCGGAACTGCCCCGGCTGGATGCCGCCGGCTATCTGGTGTCGCCCAGCTTTGTCGACAGCCATTTTCATCTGGATGCGGCGCTGAGTCTGGGGCAGCCGCGCCTGAATCGCAGCGGCACCCTGCTGGAGGGCATTGCCCTGTGGCAGGAGCTCAAGCCCGAACTGACCGCCGAAGCCATCCGCCAGCGGGCACTGCGGGCCTGTCATCAGGCCATTGCCCGTGGCACCCTGCATATCCGCAGTCATGTGGATGTCTGTGATGACCGCTTGCTGGCGGTGGAGGCGCTGCTGCAGGTGCGGCGCGAAATGGCGCCCTGGCTTGACCTGCAGCTGGTGGCCTTTCCGCAGGACGGCTTTTTGCGCGACCCGCACGCCCGCGCCAATCTGCTGCGCGCCCTCGATCTGGGTGTCGAGGTGGTCGGTGGCATCCCCCATTTCGAGCGGACGGCACAGCAAGGCGCTGCCAGTGTGCGCGAACTGTGTGAAATCGCGGCTGAACGTGGATTATTGGTCGATATGCACTGTGATGAAAGCGACGATCCGCAATCGCGGCAGGTGGAAAATCTGGCTTTCGAAACCCAGCGGCTGGGATTGCAGGGCCGGGTGACCGGTTCGCACCTGACCTCCATGCATTCCATGGACAATTACTATGTCAGCAAGTTGCTGCCGCTGCTGGCCGAGGCTGAGGTGCAGGTGGTTGCCAATCCGCTGATCAATCTCTGTCTGCAGGGCCGTCACGACAGCTATCCCAAACGGCGTGGGCTTACCCGTGTGCCGGAACTGCTGGCCGCCGGTATCAATGTTGCCTACGGCCACGACTGTGTGCTTGATCCCTGGTACAGCCTGGGTTCCCACGACATGCTCGATGTCGCCCACATGGGCTTGCATGCCTGCCAGATGACCGGCCTCGATCAGCTGCGCGACAGCTATGCCCTGATCACCGAACGCGGCGCGGCCGTGCTGGGGCTGCAGGATTACGGTCTGGCGCCGGGTTGCCGGGCCGATCTGGTTGTGCTGCAGGCCCGCAGCCTGTTCGATGCGCTGCGTCTGCGGCCGCCGCGCCTGTGGGTGCTGCGGCGCGGTCGCGTCATCGCCAGCACCACCGCCGCCGTGCCGCAGTTGCAGCTGGATGGCCCGTCGCAGCCCTGTGATCTGACCTGGCCGGGCGCGGTCTGATCTGCCTGACTTGACAGCCTTGCTGCGGGCGGGGAACAATGCCACCCCGCTGTTGTTGGCCGTTGTTGGCGGGCGTCACAGCGGGTGTCGGGTGCCGCGCGGCATCCGCACGAGAAAATAATCCTTTAATCCGAAAATAGGAGAAAATTTTATGGCCACGATTCATCCGCTCAGTTTCGAACGTCATGGCGGCAAGCAGTTGCTGCCGCTTTCTTCTTGGGCCTTTGCCCGTCAGCAACATCTGGTACCGCTAGTGCCGGCCGAATTTCCCCAAGCGGCGCAGAGCTTTCCCATTGTCTTTGTGCGGACGAACAAGGAGGCTGGAGTGGCCGCCTTTGGTCTGCTAGGTCTTGAGGCCGGCAAGAATCTGCTGCTCAACGACAAGAATGCCTGGCTGGTGCCTTACATCCCGGCGGTGTTCCGCCGTTATCCCTTTGTGCTGGCCCAGACCGAGGACAAAGCGGACGGACAACAGCAATTTCTGCTCTGCATTGATGAAAGTAGTGGTTTGCTGGCCGACAGCGGTGGCGCGCCCTTGTTTGATGCCGAGGGCAAGCGGTCGGAACTGATCGAAAAAACCCTCAACTTTTCAATGGAATACCAGAAGCAAGTCACCGTCGGACAGGCTTTTTGTGCCCTGTTGGAAGAGCTCGAACTGCTGAGTGAAATACCCCTGCAGGCCGAGCAGGGCGGTAAGCGCGTGCGCATCGAGGGTTTGCTGCAGGTGGATGAAAAGAAGCTGGCGCAACTTGCTGACAGCGCGTTTTTGCGCCTGCGCCAGCAGGGTACCCTGGCCCTGGTCTATGCCCACCTGCTCTCTCTGAATAAATTACCTCTGTTGCAGCAGCGCCAGCGCCAGCAACAGCCTGCCGCCGTGCCCGATCTCGATAAATTACCCGAGCATTTCAGCTTTTAACACAGAGCCGCCGCTGGCGGGGGTCGACAAACAGCAGAGAGTTAGTCAGTCATCTTCTGTTTGCCAGCATGGCGGTCGTTTGTCGAAAAAAGCGGCCATGCCTTCGGCCCGGTCGGGATGACTGAAGCAGAGGCCAAACAGCTCGGCCTCGTAGCGGATGGCCCGGTCACGATCCATTTCCATGCCGTTGTGCACCGCCTGCTTGATGAACGCCAGGGCGGTTTGCGGCTTGTCGGCCAGCTGGCGTGCCAGCTCTTCGGTGCGATCGAGCAGCTGCGCTGACGGCACAACCTCGTCCACCAGGCCGATGTTGAGGGCCTCCTGGGCGCTGACGCGTTCGCCGGTGAACATCAGCCGTTTGGCGCGGCTGACGCCGATCAGGCGCGGCAGGCGCTGGGTGCCGCCCCAGCCGGGGAAAATGCCGAGATTGATTTCCGGCTGACCCAGTTGGGCATGGTCGGCGGCCAGACGCAGATCGCAGGCCAGCGCCAGCTCGCAGCCGCCGCCGAGGGCGTAGCCGTTGATGGCGGCCAACACCACCTTGGGCAGGGTTTCGATGCGTTCGAACAGCCGCGCCGCCAGCAGGGCAATGGCGCGGGCCTGCAGCGGGCTGGCCTGCCGCATGCGGGCCACATCGCCACCGGCGGCGAAGGCCTTGTCGCCGGCACCGGTCAGCACAATGACCCGCGTCTGGCGGCACTGGCCCAAGGTGCTGAACGCCTGATCCAGTTCTTCCAGTGTGGCGGGGCACAGGCTGTTGTGTTGTTGCGGCCGGTTGAGGGTGATGCGGCTGATGCCGTCAGCGGTGCGATCAAGCAGCAGGTTCTGATAGCTCATGGATTTCTCCTTGGATGTGAGGAACGCGTCG
Source organism: Desulfuromonas thiophila (assembly GCF_900101955.1). NCBI lineage: Bacteria > Pseudomonadati > Thermodesulfobacteriota > Desulfuromonadia > Desulfuromonadales > Desulfuromonadaceae > Desulfuromonas > Desulfuromonas thiophila. The sequence goes on from NZ_FNAQ01000008.1 coordinate 33,695, forward strand.
ATTTTTCACGGGAAAATAAAAAGAAAAATAATTTTCTGATGATTTTCATGCCAGTTGAGGGCAGAATAACCGGGTGTTTTATCCCGGCCGCCCCGGGGTGGTTAGTAATGAGCCAGGACAGCTTAAGCAGGAAACAATTCGGAGCGGACGTCGCCCCAAGGGAGAATATTATCATGGCCATGCTGAGCATTCGTTTGCTGGTTTCCTTTGTTATCGTGGCACTGCTGACCGCCTGCGGTGGCGATGGCGGCTCAGATTCCAGTCCGGCACTAAGTGCCGACAACGTCAACCTGATCTTCGTTGTCACCCCGGACCTGGCCTACAGCGATGCGGGGGATATCGACCCTGATACGGCAAACCTCACCCCCCAGGGGCTGCAGCGTTCGCTCATGCTGGCGAGTTACCTGAAGGAGCAGGTGTTAGGCGGAGACAATGTCAGTAAAATCTACACCATCTCCCCGATGAGCCATCTGCAGACCGCCAACAACTACCCCGACATGACCGCGATCGGGTTCATCCAGCAGTTTGCCATGCTCAACCAGACCACCAGCGTGGTCGCTCATGACGGGACCACCTATACGGCAAACAATTTTCCGATCAACGTCTCTTATGCCAATGAGGCCGCGGTACCGGAGCAAGCGGCGAAGCCGGAGGCGTTCGTGACCGGCTGGCCTGCCTACTGCCCCGGTTGCGGCGGGATGGACTTTGCCAATGCCGGCAGTATCAACGATATGCTGGTGGCCAGTATTATCGATGGAAAGCAGGCCGGCTACTATGTATTTTCAGCCCCCTGGGAAACGGTCAGCGTCATGCTGACCAGCATCATCGACACTTACGGCTACAATCTTACGCTGCCGGATACCTATAAGGGAGCCAATTACGTCTATGCCCTGTCCATTCCGGCCAGCGGAACGCCAAGCCTGATCACCTACAATAGCAACCTGAACCCGCTGGCCAGCGACCCGATCCTTCCAGCCGAAGTGCCGAGCGCGGCATGCACCAATTCATTGCAGCATGGCTACCGTTTGACGCTGTACGACGGCATGCCAGGGGTGACGGTTCCGGCCAATATCAATACAAATTCGCGCATCTACATCGTGCGCCATGCCGAAGCACATCCGGATCCGACCTATGGATTCGATGACGGCAACTACGTGGCGGCCGGCCAATGGCGCGCCCTTCACCTGGCCACGGCCCTGCGCGGCAAGATCGCCCCCAGTGAGGTTCACTCCATCGATCCGGCCGCCGTCTGGTATGTCAATCCCTACAACCCTACTCTCCCGGTTTCCTACGTCAGGCCGGCACTGACCGTATGGCCCTATGCCATCGCCAACAACCTGCCTTTCTATCTGGCGGCAAAAGTATCGTTGGGGAACCCATATGTCCCGACTCAATCGGATGTTGCAATCGCCACCAGTCAATATTTCTTTAACGGCGGCACCTTTTCGAACAAAACCATTCTGGTCGCCTGGGAATCGGGACACATCAAGCCGTTTCTTAATGAACTAATCAAGAGCTATGGTATCCCAGCGGATTCTTCATTGCTGCTGGATGTCGCCTGGCCATCCGCAGATTACGACACCATCTGGACCGTGACCCTGGATGCCCAGGGCAGCCTGACCATCGATAACGAACTGTGCGAGGGGATCGACTCGGCGCGGTTGCCGGAGACGGCACCAATGTTCTAGCAGGCTGTTGAAGAACAGCCTGCTGGAGCCCATGGACGGGCGACCAAAATCAATCATTACTTCGTAATGGATTGATTTTGTGAGCAAGACGGAAATCGCATTTTCGGCTTGCGTCGTTGAAAAAGCCCCGGATGGGACTTTTTCAACATTCTGCTAGAGCAATGAATCAGCCCGTGGGCAGGAGAGGGCGCGATGGCAATACCAGCCGGCAAACTTCGCAATCAGGCTACGATTGACTGAAACGCCGGTGGGAAGAGAGATGCGATGATGAGGACAAAGAAAGGGCTGTCCTTATTGGGGTTGAAACCGCTGCGCTGACAGTGCTCTGACAGGTTAAGAAAGCCAATGGGATTATATTGGATGCACGGCCCCGCTCTGTCTGGCAGAGGCGGGGCCGTATTATTTTGTGGAGGCTTGAAAAAGGTCGCCGTGGGGGTTCAGGCGATTTCTTCGGCTTCCAGATCGGTGCTACGGCTATTGGCCTGACCGATCCGGTTGAAGAACAGCAGCAGGCTGCCAATCGCGATGGTGATGCCGATGCCGCTGGCCAGTGGCAGGCTCAAGCCGAAACCAATCTGATCGTAGGCCAGATAGCTGGTGGTGACGGCGGTCATGAAGGTGGCGGGCACGGTGGCGATCCAGTGGCACCTGGCCCGCTTGAGCAGCCAGGCGGCGCTGGCCCAGAGCACGATGGTGGCCAGGGTCTGGTTGGCCCAGCCGAAATAGCGCCAGATGATGTCGAACTTGCCCAGCGAGATGGCGAAACCGACGGCGAACAGCGGCACCGACAGCAGCAGTCGCGGCCGAATGGCCTGTTGGGGCAGACGGCAGAAGTCGGCGATGATCAGGCGGGCGCTGCGGAAGGCGGTATCACCGGAGGTGATGGGCAGAATGATCACGCCGATAATGGCCAGCAGGCCGCCGAAGGGGCCGAGCAGGGTGGTGGAGATTTCGTTGACCACCGTGGCAGGACCGCCGCTGGCAAGAGCCGCATTCAGGGCGCTCGAACCATTGTAAAACGACATGCCGAGGGTGGCCCAGATCAGCGCGACAATGCCTTCGCCAATCATGGCACCGTAGAATACCGGCCGGCCATAGCGCTCGTTGCCCATGCAGCGGGCCATCAGCGGGGACTGGGTGGCGTGAAAGCCGCTGAGAGCGCCGCAGGCGATGGTGATGAACATCAGGGGCCACAGGGGCAGTTCTTTCGGATGCAGGTTGGCGAGGGTGAGCTCGGGATAAATGGGGTAGCCCTTGAACCAGAGGGCGGCCGTCAGACCGAAGGCCATGAACAGCAGTACCGCGCCGAACAGGGGGTAGATGCGACCGATGATCTTGTCGATGGGCAGGATCGTGGCCAGAAAATAGTAGCCGAAGATCAGCGCCACCCATAGCGGCACGGCCAGTCCGCTGAGATTGCCGAGCAGCTTGGCAGGGCCGAGAACAAATACCACGCCCACCAGCAGCAACAGCACAATGGAAAACAGCCGCATGAACTGTTTAAAAACGGGGCCCAGTTCCTGCCCGACCACGTCGGGCACGCTTTTGCCGTCGTAGCGCAGCGAGAGCATGCCGGAAAAATAATCGTGCACCGCACCGGCGAAGATGGAGCCGAGCACGATCCACAGCAGGGCTGAAGGTCCATAGAGAGCGCCGAGAATCGGCCCGAAGATCGGGCCGAGACCGGCGATGTTGAGCAGCTGCACCAGAAACAGCTTGGTTGGTGACATTTCGATGTAGTCAACGCCATCGGCCAGCCGTACGGCCGGGGTTGGTCGATGGGGCTGAATGCCGAAGATGCGTTCGACCAAAACGCCATAGGTGAAATAACCGGCAATCAACAGGGCCACGCAGAGAAAAAACAGAGCCATCACACACCTCCCGTTTGCAAAATCGATAAAACTTTTTTTGATCTTTTGCGGCCAGCATAGACCCGTTGCGTTATTGTCGGGCGCCCTGGCTGGTGGGTGGCAGCACGAAGGGGGTGAGCGGTCGCTGACAGGGGCTGAGCGGTCGTGTGAGCGGCATCAGAGCTGGCTGATGTGGCTGCGAAGCTGGCGCAGATAACGGCGACTGACGGGCACGAGCTGGCCGGAGCGGGTACGGATGCGGGCCAGGCCCTGACCCTGCAGCTGGATTTCATCGACCTGATCGAGGTTGATCAGATACTGCCGATGACAGCGCAGCAGAGCGGTGCGCTGTTCGATGATCTTCAGGCTCAGATCGCAGAAGGCCCGGTCGCTGGCGGTAACGACATAGATGCCGCCAAGTTCGCAGACGACGTATTCGACCTGGCGGACATCGACGAGCCGGATGCGGTTTGTGCTGCTGCACGGCAGCTGGCGCAGGGGACGGAGGGCTGTCTGCAGGGCCAGTGGATGGCCCGTGCGGTGGTCGAGGCGGTCGAGTGCCTGGTTCAGCCGTTCGGCTGTGACGGGTTTAAGCAGGTAATCACAGGCGTTTTCCTCGAAGGCCTTGAGGGCGTAGCTGTCATAGGCTGTTACAAAGATCACCTGGGGCAGCAGGCTTTCATCGATCAACTGCAACAGGGCGAAACCGTCGAGTACCGGCATCTGAATATCAAGGAACAACAGCTCGGGTTTTTCGCGCTGCAGCGCCCGCAGGGCTTCGAAGGCATTGGCACAACTGGCCACCACCTCAATGCGGCCGGTTTCTGCCAGCAGCTCGACGAGTTCCTGTCGGGCCGGCGCTTCGTCATCCACCACCAGCGCCCGGCGTTTCATGGGGCCTCCTGTGGCAATGGCAGTTTCAGGCAGACGCGGGTCCATTCATCGGCCTGACAGGTGACACTCAGACCATAGGCACCGCCGTAGAGATTCTGAATGCGGCGGTGTACCAGCGACAATCCCAGACCGTCATGCGCCGGATCGGGCTGGTAGCAGCCGGCGTTGTCTTCGATTTCCAGGATCACGCAGCTGTCGCACTGCCGGCCGCGCAGACTGAGCCGGCCCGGTTCAAGTCGCTGGCTGAAGCCATGTTTAATGGCGTTCTCCACCAGCGGCTGCAGGCTGAAGCTGGGCAGTTTCAGGTTCAGCAGCGCCGGCTCGATGGCCTGTTCAATCTGCAGCCGGCCGTCGAAGCGGGCCTGTTCAATGGCCAGATAGGCGTTGACGTGATCCAGTTCATCGGCCAGGGTCACCAGGTCGCCGGCCCGTTTGAGATTCTTGCGGAAAAAGTCGGACAGATGCAGCAGCAGTTGCCGCGCCCTGGCCGGGTTCTGGCGTAGTACGGCGATGATGGTATTGAGGGCGTTGAACAGAAAGTGCGGGTTGACCTGGGCCTGGGCCAGCTTCAGTTCGGAGGTGATCAACAGGCGTTTTTGTTCTTCATAGCGCGAGCGCAGCAGCTGTTCCGACAGCAGGCGGGCGATGCCTTCACCCAGGGTGCGGTTGAGGTTGAGAAACAGCTTGTGTTTGGGTTCATACAGCTTGATGGTGCCGATTACCTCGTTGTCGAGTCGTAGCGGCACTACCAGTGCCGAACCCAACGGACAGTCGGGCCGCAGGACACAGTGATAGGGTTCGCTGAGCCCGTCGGCAAAGAGGATACGGTTTTCGGCAATGGCGCGGCGGGTCAGGTCCGAGGCAATGGGACTGCCGGGCCGGTGATGGTCGGCGGCGAGACCAACAAAGGCCAATACCTGCTGCCGGTTGGTGACAGCCACGGCACCGACACCGGTTTCGCGCTGGATGATGCGGGCGATGGCCGGTGCTGCCGCCGCCAGATCGACCCCCTGGGCAAACAGGCCGAGGGTGTGTTCGGCAATGTTGAGGGCCCGGGCCGAGAACAGCACACCGAAGGTGTCGTACATGCTTTTTTGATCGCGCATGATGCTGATAAACAGGGCCGCGCCGGCCGCATTGGCCAGCATCATCGGTGCGGCGATGGTTTGCACCAGTGCCAGCGCTTCGTGCCATGGCCGGGCCAGAAGCAGCAGAATGAGCATCTGCAGGGCTTCGGCCATAAAGGTGGTGACAAAGGCCAGTGCCGGGCGGAAGAGTTCGGAATCGTGGCCACGGCGCACCAGATACAGATGCACCAGGCCACCGAGCAGACCTTCGGCCGTGGTGGAAACACCGCAGGCAAAGGCGGTGAAACCGCCGAGGGCATAGCGATGCAGCCCTCCGGTCAGGCCGACGGCGGTGCCCAGCAGGGGCCCGCCGATGAGACCGGCCAGGACCGCGCCGATGGCGCGGGTGTTGGCGATGGCGTCCTGCACCGGCAGACCGAAATAGGTGCCAAGGATGGAAAAGGTGGAAAAAATGGCATACAGCAGCAGCTTGTGGCGTGGTTGCAGCACGGTGCTGGCCAGGGGTCTGAAGGCCGGAGACTTGCTGAACAGGTAGGCAATGACGAGAAACACCGACAACTGTTGCAGCAGGGCGAGGATCAGCTCCACGATTCAGGCTCCACGGTAGCGGGTGGTTGCAGCTCACAGAGAAATTCGCGGTATTTCAGCGGCAGAAACTGGCGTTGCAAGCGCGGGTTGCGTCGTTCGGGAATGGCGCTGTGGTGGTGGAAGGTGCGCCACAGGGCCTGCCATTGCAGTTCCTCGTCGCTGGCCGCGGCGGGCTGTTGCAGGCTCAGTTGCCCCAGGGCCCAATGTTGGCCGTCGCACAGTACCGCCGTCTGACGGCCGACATCCTCGATCAGCCACTGCTGCCCGGCTAGCCGACGACGAAAATGGGGGGCCAGCAGGGCGATGATGTCGGCGTCGGGCCGGCAGCGGCCATAGTAAAGACCGACAGGGTTGTCGGCCAGCTGGCAGTGCGCAAAGCGCAGCAGGCCCTTGAAGCGGTGAACCTCGTGGTGGGTGAAGCGGGCGGCCTGGTGCACGCTCTGTACCGCCGGATGGGTGAGCTGGTCGTCCAGGCGCCGGCGTAGGCGCCAACCCAGCGCCAGATAGTGATAAAGTTGCAGCTCGATGCCGGGGCGCCGGCTTAAAAAGGCGTGACGCAGCTGGCATTCGACCGCCGCGCCCAGATGGCGGCGGACCTGCATCAGTAACGCATCGGCCTGGCGGGGTTCGCAAGAATGCTGTTCGGGCGGAAACAGGCTGCTGTTCTGCGCCGCGCCTGGCGGCTGGATGCTGTCCGGCTGGCGCCGGTTGCGGAACAGCTGGTAGAGCAGGCTGAGCAGACCGGCGTAACTGCCATCGTAACCGTAATGCATCAGAATTCTCCACTGATGGCGGAAAACAGTTCCAGTTGCTGGGGTGGCGGGCTCTGGCCGGGGTGGGGCAGCAGGCGCTGGGCCAGCCGCGCCGACTGGGGATCGAGATCGGCCGGGCAGCGCCCCGACAGGCTGATGAAATAACGCGCCCGCTTGAGCACCACACCCAGCCCCTTCAGGTCGTCCAGCCGCAGGGGGCCGACACGGCGGGCCTGGACGATGCGCTGGGCCGAGCGCAGGCCGATACCGGGCACCCGCAGCAGGGCGGTTTTGTCGGCGCGGTTGATGTCGACGGGAAAGAAGTCGCGGTGGCGCAGGGCCCAGCAGGCCTTGGGGTCAAGCTGCAGATCGAACCAGGGCGCGTTGCCATCGAGCAGCTCGTCGGCTGAAAAACCATAGAAGCGCAGCAGCCAGTCGGCCTGATAGAGCCGATGCTCGCGCAGCAGGGGCGGTTGCTGCAGGGCGGGCAGACGACTGTCGGCCTGCACCGGCACAAAGGCGGAATAGTACACCCGTTTCAGCGCCAGCTTGCCGTAGAGAGCTTCGGACAGACGCAGGATCTGCCAGTCGTTTTCGGCACTGGCGCCGACAATCAGCTGGGTGCTCTGGCCGCCCGGTGCGAATAGCGGCGCCTTGGCAGATTTGCGCCGTTCCGCCTGGCAGGCACTGATGCCGTCGCGCAGCTGGCGCATGGGCTGCAGAATGGCGTCGCGGTCCTTGTCTGGTGCCAGCAGGCGCAGACTCGGTTCGCTGGGCAGTTCGATATTGACGCTGACACGGTCGGCCAGCGCGCCGGCCTGGGCCACCAGACGGGGATCGGCGCCCGGCACCACCTTCAGATGGATGTACCCGCCGAAGCCGTGCTGCTGGCGCAGCAGGCGCACCGTTGCCAGCATCTGCTCCATGCTGTAGTCGGGGTGGCGCTGCACCCCGCTGCTGAGAAACAGGCCCTCAATATAGTTGCGGCGGTAGAAATTGACTGTCAGATCGGCCAGTTCGGCCGGTGTCAGGCTGGCGCGGGGGATGTCGTTGCTGCGGCGGTTGATGCAGTAGGCGCAATCGTAGAGGCAGTGATTGCTCTGCAGAATCTTCAGCAGGCTGATGCAGCGGCCGTCGGCCGACCAGCTGTGGCAGCAGCCGGCCGGCAGATTCTGCCCCAGCCGCCCACCACGGGCACTGCCGCTGGAGGAGCAGGAGGCATCGTAGCGCGCGCTTTCAGCCAGCAGGGCGATGCGCTGTTGCAACGAAAGGGCCTTCATGCGTTCTCCGTGCGCGGGTATCGCCGGTCGAAGGCCTTTTCCTGCTCGGCGCTACCGATCAGCAGCAGGGTCAGATCGGCCTGCAGCAGGGTTTTCGGTTCCGGGGTGGTATTCATCTCATCCGCGGCGTTTTTCAGCGCTACTACCGAACAACCCAGCTCAGGTCGCAGCCGCGAGGCTTCAAGGGTTTTGCCGATCAGTTCGGTCGGCACCGGCCGGCGGAACAGATGCATGCCTTCGCTTAAAAATGCCGATTCCTTGCGATCGAGCAGATTCATCAGAATGGTGGCGCCCACCGAGGCGTTGGAAACGACGAAATCGGCGCCGGCGGCATAGAGCTGATCGATGTTTTCATCCTGATTGGCGCGGGCGACAATGCGGATGTGCGGGTTGAGATGGCGACTGGCCAGGGTGAGAAAAACGTTGGTGTTGTCATCGTTGGTGGTGACGATGACACCGCTGGCCCGGTCAAAGCCGGCCTTCTGCAGGGTTTCCCTGTCGGTGGCGTCGCCGTAAACCGGCACATGCTTGCGGCAGCTGGTGCTGCGCCGCTGGTCGATCAGCACAAAGGGTACCGGTTTGCGTTCGAGAAAGGTGGCGGCAGCGCAGCCGATGCGGCCATGGCCAAGAACGAAGACCAGATCATCGGCCGTGGGGTTACCGATGAGCAGTTCCAGCGCCTGCAGTTGTTCGCGGCTGCCGGCCAGCAGCGCCAGGCTGTCGGGCGCCAGAATGCTGTCGGGGGTGGGCAGGCTTAGCTGGCCTCGCCGCCACAGACCGATGACCGACAGGCCGGTCTGCTGGCGGATGGCGGATTCGGCCAGGGTTTTGCCGGCAAAGGGGGTGCCATAGAGGGGGATTTCGGCGATCTGCAACGCACCGAAACTGTCGAGCACGTGGGCCATGGCGCCGTGGGTGGTGGCACGGGTGGCGAGAAAGCGGCCGAGGATGCGGGGCAGGGCAATAACCTGGTTGGCGCCGGCCAGGCGCAGCAGCTCCTGATGATCGCTGTCGCGCACCAGGGTCACCACCGGTGTCTGGCACAGGCTGCGCAGGGTCAGGCAGACGTTGGCGTTTTCGGGGTCGGACAGATTGGCCACCACATAACGCGCCGTCTTCACCCGCAGGCCGCGCAGCACCTGGGCATCGGTGGGAGCGCCGTAGACCACCTTGAAGCCCTCCTGTTCTTCAAGCATCAGGGCCTGGTCGTAATTGTCCGTCACCACCACGAACAGCAGGTTGCGGGCCTGCAACTTGCGGATGAAGGCGCGGATGATGGGGTCGATGCCGAAGATCAGGATGTGGCCGCTGGTGCTGGCGGCCAGTTCGTAGGTCGGGCGGTAGCGCAGGCGCTGTTCGATCCAGGGCGCCAGAAACAGGCTGACCAGGCCAAAGGGCAGGATGATCAGCAGAAAGATCACGCCGGAGAGGGTAACCAGGGTGGCGAAGATGAAACCGGTGTCGCTATGGAAGGTGATGTCGCCGAACCCCAGGGTGGTCATCACCGTGATGGTCCAGTAGATGCCGGCGATAAACGAGTATTCGCGGCCTTCCAGCTCCAGCATCAGGTAGCGGAACAGGCTGGCGTAGAGCAAAATCAGAACGAGCAGGAACAGGCCGTAAAGCGCCAGAACCTTCAGGTTCTGACGGGCGCGGCCGCGTACAAAATAGGCCAGTTCCGCGGCAAAGGATTTCATGAAGGCTCCGGCAGGTCGGGTGAGTTCTCATCATACCCCGAAGGCGGCGGCAAAATCCATCCCGCGAACGCCGGTTTCAGACGCGCCTGCCGATCGTTCAGGGCCGCAGCCGGGCGGCCACCAGGGCCAGGGCGGCGTAGATGCGGGCGGCGGCTTCCACCTGGGCCAGACTGGTCTGCTCTTCGGCGGTATGGGCGGTTTCGAGCGAACCGGGGCCAAGGATCAGTGGCTGGCTGCCGGCCTCGAAGAACAGGTTGCCGTCGGAATGGGAACGGAACGGCAGCGGGTCGAGGGGCAGGTTGAGGCGTGGATAGACGTCTTCCAGGACGGCGGTCAACGGATTGTCCAGCGGCAGTTGATAGCCGCAGGCCTCGAAATCGAAGGACTGTTCCAGATCCAGCTCACGAATGCTGCGGCGGGCCTTGGCCAGCAGCGCTTCGATCTGCTGGCGCACCTCGGCCGGACCGAGATCGGGCGGCAGATGCAGATCAATGAGGGTTTCGCAGCGATCCGGCACCACAAAGCCGGCGCGTGACGAACTCATTTCGCGGATGGAATAGACCAGGCGGGCATCAGGGCCATCGAACAACTCGGAGCGCTCAAGTTGCAGCAGCACCCGCAGCATGGAACTGATGGCGTTATGGCCCAGTTCCGGCAGCGAGGAATGGATGCGACGGCCCTGGGTGGTAAGAGCCAGTTCCATGTAGCCGTAATGGCTGAAGGCCGGCAGCAGCCCGGTCGGTTCGCCGATCACAACCCAGGGGGGCGCCTTGCTCTGGCGCAGAAAACAGGCGCTGCCGTCACCATTTTCCTCCTCGCCCACCACCAGCAGCAGCCCCAGGGGCGGACGCTGTTCGGGCGGCAGGGTCGCCAGTGCCAGCCAGGCCTCGACCATGGCGGCGCAGCCACCCTTCATGTCGGCGCTGCCCAGGCCGCGCACCACGCCCCATTCCTCCACCGCGGCATAGTCCTCGATATCCCAGGCCGCTACCGTGTCGACATGGCCCATCAGGTACAGCGGTGGTGTCTCGCCGCCCATGGTCGCCAGCAGATTGAAGCGCTCCGGTTCCTCCGGGTCGAGAATCTGCCGCTGCACGGCGATGCCGGCCGCTGCCAGACGTTCCTCCAGATAGAGCTGGATATCCTCTTCCTTGCCCGACGGTGAGTAGATGTCGATCATGTCCATCAGGGTTTGGCGCAGGCGTTGGGGATCGATGGCGTTCCAGACCGGTTCGAGCAGGGTCAGCATAAAAGCTCCGGGATTGAGGGCGGCTGGGTGATTGAAGGACGGATCAGTCCGGCTGGGGAGAAACGGTGTCAGCCGGCGGCGTCATGGGCTGGTCGGCGGTGTCCGGCCTGGCGCTCTTGTCCTTTTTTTTGTGTTTCTTTTTGCGCTTTTTGCCCTGGACCGACAGATTGAGCGTCATGTAGACATGCTCGCGGATGTTGCCGAAGCCCTGCTTTTTGAAAAAGCGGATACCGCCCTTGTTGTCGGCATCGGTATCGATGACGATCATGCGCACGCCCTGTTCGACCATGCGCTGGCGGATTTCGGCGAACAGTTTGTGGCCGGCACCGCATTTTTGCAGTCCCGGCTGAATGCCGATCCATACCAGATAGCCGTATTTCCAGGCCGAATGCTGTTTTTCCACCGTGGTGCCAAGGGCGAAACCGACCACCTTGCCGCCAAGTTCGGCCACCAGGCAGAGTTCGTTGTCGGAATTGAACAGGGTGGTGATTTCGTACTCATCCCAGGTGCGGTACATGCTGGGTGAAAAATCCGACGTGAACAGCTGCTCGCCCAGGTGGAACACAGCTGCCAGATCGTCGATGGTCATTTCCCGGATATCCACACTGTCCGGTTCCGCTTGTCGGTCACTGTCGTGGGTGTCACTCATGGTTGAACCTCAATCCGTAAAAAGAAGTTATTACTGGGGCGGCCCAGGCTGGTCGCCAAATAACCAACAGTCTGGCGCAGGGGTTAGCATCGGGTGAGTGCCAAGTCAGCTTTTGATCAGAGTTGCCTCGTCCATCTCGCCACATGCGGCGTAGATCACACGGTTGCGGCCCTGTTCCTTGGCCCGGTAGAGGGCGGCATCGGCCCGTGCCAGCAGCTGGTCGAGATCGTCCGTCGGCCGGTAGCAGGCGACGCCGATGCTCAGGGTCAGCGCCAGGGGGCCATTGCGGGTGACGATGGGGGTGTTGGCAACCTGGCGGCAGAGCCGGTCGAACAGGGCGACATGGCAGGTGCCGTTTTTGATGGGGGCGACGATAAGGAATTCCTCGCCACCGAAACGGCCGAGGCTGTCGAACGGACGCAACTGTTCCGTCAGCAGCCGCGCCAGGCCGCAGAGAACCTCGTCGCCGGTCTGATGGCCGTAACTGTCGTTGATCCGCTTGAAATGGTCGATGTCGCAGCTGCCGATGGCCAGTGCCGCGCCGCGCTGTGCGCGTGCCATTTCATCCTGCAGCCGGGCCAGGATCGCGCGACGGTTGTACAGACCGGTCAGGGCATCGTGGGTGGCCTGATGGGCCAGCAGTTCCTTGCTGCGGACCAGGGCTTCCTGCAGTTCGATCATGCGCCGACCGACAGCTACGCGGGCACGCAGTTCGCCGCTGTCGAAGGGCTTGGTCAGGTAATCATTGGCGCCGGCATCGAGGCCGGCGATGACATCGACCTTGGCACAGCGCGAGGTCAGCATGATCAGATAGGGTGGTCGGTCTGTCGCCAGGGCACGGACGCGGCGGACCAGTTCCAGGCCGTCCAGTTCGGGCATGACCCAATCGAGGATGGCCAGCGCCGGTGCCTGGGGTTGCTGCAGAAGCTGCCAGGCCTCGGCGCCATTGGTGGTCTGCAGCACCTCGAAACCGTTTTTCTGCAGCACCGCGGCCAGAACCGCGCGGGAGGTGCAGTCGTCGTCAGCAATCAGTATCCGCATGCGAGAAAAGATCCCTTTTGTTGGTGGCCAACCGATCGGGCCGGGCGGGACGAAGGGGCAGATTGAGGCTGTGACCTTTATTTACGCCTGTTCCAGCTGTTTTTTCAACTGTTGGAATACCAGCGAAAAGCGCTCCGGCCAGTTATCGTCACCGAGTTGGCCGTTGCGCAGGTTCTGTTCCAGCTGTTCAGCGAGCTGCCGCAGGGTTTCGGCACCGATGTTGGCAGCGGCGCCCTTGATGCTGTGGGCCTGCCGGCTGGCCGCGGTCAGATCGCCACTGGCCAGCAGCTGTTGCAGCCGATCCAGCTGGATGGGCATGTCGGTCAGAAAAACCTCCAGCACGGTGCCAACCAGTTCGGTGTCGAACAGCAGCCGTTCGTACAGTGCCGCGCGGTTCCAGAGGCTCGGCGGGCTGTTGCCGTTTACCCCTGGAGCGTCAACCGTGCCGCTGTCCTCGGACGTGGTTGCAGGTGGCGGGCTGGCGTTGAAGCGGCGGCTGTCGAGCCAGCGGCTGAGGGTTTGGCGCAGGGTCGGCAGGGTGATGGGTTTGGCCAGGTAGTCGCTCATGCCGGCTTGCAGGCAGCGTTCACGGTCGCCGCTCATGGCCTGGGCGGTCAGGGCGATGATGACAATGTCGCGCCAGGGCTGGTCGGACTGGCGGATGCGGCGGGTGGTCTGATAACCGTCGAGTACCGGCATCTGGCAGTCCATCAGCACCAGATCGTAGGCTGACTGCCGCAGGGCCGTCAGGGCCTGCTGGCCGTTGCTGACGGCGTCGGTCTGCAGGCCAAGCTTGTGCAGCAGGCTCAGGGCGACACGCTGGTTGACGGCGTTGTCTTCCACCAGCAGGATGCGGGCCGGGCCCTGGGGCGCGGGGTGGAGAGCTGAAGCGCCGGCGTTTTGGGCTGGCGTCTTGTCCGCCGCTGGGCCGACGGCAGCGCCAGACTGCGCGCTTGCCAGCGGCAGACGCAACCAGAACTCCGAGCCTACGCCTTCTTCACTGGTAAAACCGATGGTGCCACCCATCTGCTCTGCCAGTTGACGGCAGATAGCCAGCCCCAGGCCGCTGCCACCGTGGGTGCGGGTGATGGAGGCGTCGGCCTGATAGAAGCGTTCGAACAGACGGGCCTGGTTGGCGATGGCGATGCCGATGCCGGTGTCGCGCACCCGCACCTGCAGCAGCACCCGGTTTTCCGCCTCGGGGGTCAGCTCGGCTTCGAGACGAACACTGCCGGCGGTGGTGAACTTGATGGCGTTGCCGGCCAGGTTGAGCAGAATCTGGCGCAGCCGGCCCGGGTCGCCCTGCAGCCAGCGGCCCGCCGTGGCGCCGGTTAAACGACAGTGCCACTGCAGACCTTTGGCCACGGCCAGCGGCTTGAGGCTGGCGTCGAGGTCGGTCAGCAGCGCGGCGGGATCGAAGTCGATCTGTTCCAATTCCAGCCGGCCGGCTTCGATGCGCGACAGATCGAGCAGATCGTTGATCAGTTCGAGCAGGGCCTCGGCATTGCTCTGTACCGCCTCGGCCCAGGAGCGTTGCTCGGCCGCCAGGGGGGCGTCAAGCAGCAGACTGGTCATGCCCAGCACGGCGTTGAGCGGTGTGCGGATTTCATGGCTGATGTTGGTGAGAAAGACGCTCTTGGCCTGATTGGCCTGCTCAGCCGCCTGGCGGGCCTTTTCCAGCTCTTTTTCGGCCTGTTTGCGTTCGCTGATGTCGCGACAGGTGCTGTAGATCAGCTTCTGCCCCTGCCACAGACAGAGATTGGCACAGACCTCCACATCGATGATGCGGCCATCCTTGCGGCAATGGCGGGTTTCAAACAGGACACCGTTTTCATCAAGGGTCTGGATGGTCTGCTCGATGTCCTGCCGACTGAACTGAACTTCCCAATCCCAGATATGCAGATTGGCCAACTCCTGCGGCGAATAACCGAGCAGGGCGGCAAAGCTGGGGTTGGCCTCGAAGACTCGGCCGTGCGAATCGGTTATGACGATGCCGTCACGCGATTGCTCGAAGATCAACCGCCGCCGGCTGGCCTCCTGTTCCCGTTCGCTGGCCACCTGGCGGATGCCGGCGGTCTGCTGTTCCAGCTGGCGGCGCAGGCGCTGGTTCCACAGCAGCACGCCGAGGGTGGCGCCGGCCAGCAGCAGCAACCCGCTGGACAGCAAGGGCAACCACGGCCTGTCGCTGTGCGTCGGGTTGCCCAGTGGAATGCCCAGCCACTTGCGCTCGATGGCCTTGATCATGCCGCTGTGGCGGGCGTGGTCCAGGCCTTTGGCCAGTATCCCCGCCACAACCGTTTGATCCCGCCGGCTGGCCATGCAGTTGCGACCGACATAGAGCGGCTCGCCCACCTTCTTGGCCTGGGCCGCGAGTCCCTTGCTGTAGAGGTGATAGAGCACAATCTGTTCATCACCGATCAGGGCATCGGCTTGGCCGGCCAGCACCGCATCGGCGGCTTCGGCAAAGGTTGTCAGCGGCAACCAGTCAAAGGCGATCGTGCGCTCGCGCAAAAATTCCAGGGCATAGTCGCCGCGCTGAATGGCCAGCCGTTTGCCGGTCAGGTCATCCAGCCCGCTGATGTCGGGCCGGTCGTGGCGGACGAAGATGAAGGCTGGTACCGGCAAAATGGGTTTGCTGAAGGTGAAATGGCGACTGCGGGCGGGGCTGTGGAACAGGCTGGTGATGACATGAGCCCGGCCGTCGAGCACGGCCTGCTGCGCCGCGTCGAACGGCAGGGCGATAAAGCGTGCCTGAATGCCCAGTTCTGTCGTCATCCAGCGGGCCAGCTCGATACAGATGCCATCGAGGCTGCCATCCTTCTGGCGGAACTCGAAGGGCGGATAGTGCTCCTGGCTGACAAATACCAATGGGCCGTGCTGCGCCAGCCAGCGGCGTTCGCTGTCGCTGAGTTGCGGCGGCCGCCATGCGGGATCAAAGCCCGAAACACCGGCATAAAGCAGCACCAGCGCGAGCGCGAGCGGGGCGATGACGCGTTTGAACAGCGCGGCCAAGGGCATGGCATCTCCGGCAGGAGGAAAGGAGCGGGCCGACAGTTTGCCGGTACAGCGTTTCAACCGAAGCGAGACTGGCGCATCGCTGGCCGAAAGGGGACGAGGCAGATATGCTTTTATTCTGGCGAAATTAGCACGGCTGAGGGTGGAGCGTAAACCGCTTTTCCCCGCTGTAACGGCGCGTTCAGGTGGCTGTGGGGTTGTTGCCAACCGGTGTGAAGGCGCGGACGGCTTTTCGTTTGACGAAACTTCGCCATCTTTGCTAAGGTCGCCGGGTTATTCGTCCGGGCGGACGGATTTATTTTCTAAGATTACGATATTGCAGGTTTTTTCAGAAAAGGAAGCTGCCGTGGCGAACAGGATTATCATCGACGAGGCCTTGTGCAAGGGCTGTGGTCTCTGTACCCTGGCCTGCCCGCTGAAACTGATTGAAATGAGCACCGAACTTAATCGTCACGGTTTTCTGCCGGCGGTGATTTCGGCCGAGAATCTGGCGCGGTGCAGCGGCTGTGCCCTGTGTGCCCAGATGTGCCCCGATGTGGCGATTACGGTCTTTCGCGGCTGCTGACCGCCATCGGGCAGGAGGAAAACGACCATGAGCAAGCGATTGTTTGTCAAGGGCAACGAGGCGGTGGCCATGGGTGCCCTGGCGGCTGGCTGCCGCTACTATTTTGGCTACCCCATCACGCCCCAGAGCGATATTCCCGAATATCTGTCGCGTGAATTGCCGCCGCTCGGTGGTGAGTTCATTCAGGCCGAAAGTGAAATCGCTTCCATCAACATGCTGCTGGGCGCCAGTGCCTGCGGCGCCCGCGCCATGACCTCGTCGTCGAGTCCGGGCATCTCCCTTAAGCAGGAGGGTCTGTCATACATGGCGGGCAGCGAATGTCCGGGCCTGATCGTCAATATCAGCCGCTCGGGGCCGGGCCTTGGCGGTATCGATGCCTCCCAGGCTGACTACTTTCAGGCCACCAAGGGTGGCGGCCATGGTGGTTACCACCTGATTGTGCTGGCACCGGCCTCGGTGCAGGAGATGTACGATCTGGCATTGCTGGCTTTTGATCTGTCCGACCGTTACCGCGTGCCGGCGATGATTCTGGCTGACGCGGTTATTGGCCAGATGAAGGAGGCGCTGGTGCCGCATCCCTATGTGGCACCGGCGGATCTGCCGGCCAAGGACTGGGCCCTGACCGGGCCGGGCCGGGCCGGCGAACAGAAGATTGTCAAGTCCCTCTATCTTGGTGATGGCGAACTGGAGGCGCATAACAACCGCCTGCATGCCAAATATGCCCGGATGCAGGAATGCGAGACACGTTTCGAGGCCATTGAACTGGACGATGCCGAGCTGGTGGTGACGGCCTACGGCAGCACGGCGCGCATTGCCCACACGGCGGTGCGGCTGGCGCGGCAGCAGGGCATCCGGGTGGGGCTGCTGCGGCCCATTACCCTGTTTCCGTTCCCGACGGCCGCCTATCGCCAGTACGGCACCGGCCGCAAACTGCTCTGTTTTGAACTGAACAATGGCCAGATGGTCGAGGATGTGCGGCTGGCCGTGCCGGGCAGCGAGGTGGTTTTCTATGGCCGACCGCCGGGGGCGGGTTCGCTGCCGACACCGGAGGAGTTCTTGCAACAGATTGTGGCCCTGGCGGGAGGACGCTGATGACTGAACAGCAGATGAAACAGGTGTTTGCGCGCCCGGCATCGCTCAAGCCGGTGCCGACCCATTTCTGTCCCGGTTGCCAGCATGGCACCATCCACCGCTTGGTGGCCGAGGCCCTTGATCATTTTGGCATTGCCGACCAGACCATTGGGGTGGCTTCCGTTGGCTGCAGCGTGTTTCTGTACGGTTATTTCAATATCGACGTGATCGAGGCGCCCCATGGCCGCGCGCCGGCGGTGGCGACCGGCGCCAAACGGGTACACCCCGGCCGGCCGGTGTTCACCTATCAGGGTGACGGCGATCTGGCCGCCATCGGCACCAGCGAGATCATCCATAGCGCCAATCGCGGCGAGCTGTTGACGGTGATCTTTGTCAACAACACCACCTATGGCATGACCGGCGGCCAGATGGCGCCGACCACCCTGCCGCAGCAGACCACCAGCACCTCGCCGCGTGGCCGCAATGTGGCCAAGGACGGCTATCCGATCCGCATGACCGAACTGCTCAGCGGGCTGGAAGGGGTTGCCTATGCCGCGCGGGTGGCGGTCAACAGTCCCAAGCATGTGCTGCAGGCCGGCAAGGTCATTCGCCAGGCGTTCAAAACCCAGCTCGACGGCAAGGGGTTCGCCTTTGTCGAGGTGCTGTCGACCTGCCCGACCAACTGGGGCATGGATCCGCTGGCGGCCAACGCGCGGGTGGCCGAGGAAATGATTCCCTATTTTCCGCTGGGCGTCTTCAAAGACGTGACGGCCTGAGGCGCGGGGGTATGACGATGAATCACGATGTGTATATGGCCGGTTTTGGTGGACAGGGAATTCTGCTGATCGGCAATCTGCTGGCCTACGCCTGTATTCTTGAGGGCAACAACGCCTCTTATTTTCCCGCCTACGGGGTCGAAAAGCGCGGTGGTGCCGCCACCTGCACCGTGGTGATGGCCGATGGCGCTGTGGGTTCACCGGTGGTGGGCCAGCCCGAGGCGGCGCTGTTGCTCAATGAACTGTCGATGGAGAAGTATTACGACCGGGTGCGTCCCGGCGGCGCCGCTTTTCTCAACAGTTCCCTGATCAGCGACCCGCGCCGGCGGGCCGAGATCACCACCGTGGCCCTGCCGGCCAACGAGATGGCCCTGCAACTGGGTAACGCCCGGCTGGTCAACATGGTCATGCTTGGCGCCTATATCGCCCACAGTCCGGTGGTGTCCTGGCAGGCGTTGCACGAAGCCCTGACCTATGTGCTGCCCGAGCGCAATCACCGTTTTCTGCCACTGAACCATCAGGCCTTGCAGGCCGGTGCCGACGCCTGCCGCCAGGCTCTGGGGGCTTAAGCCGACGGCATGGGCACACCGCAGGTTGAATTCATCCGGCTGCAGAAACCGGAGAAGGCGCGTTATCTGTGCCAGCTGGCCGAGGAACTGCTGCAGCAGCGCCAGCGGGTGCTGATGCTGGTGGAGGACGATGAACAGGCCCTGGCTCTTGACCGTTTTTTGTGGACCTGGAACAAGGGCTCTTTTCTGCCGCATGCCTGGGACAATGGCGCGGTAGAATGTCACGACGAACCCATCTGTATCTGCAGTCAGCCACGTAATGGCAACGGTGCCCGCGTGTTGCTGGCGGCGGCACCGGCGCCGCTGGCGTTCAGCCGCACCTTCAGCCGGGTGATCGACTTTGCCGAAACCTATGATCCTCAACGGCTGCAGGCGGCGCGTGAGCGCTTTGCCCGGTGGCGGGAGTTGGGCTGTGCCCCCCGTATGCGTGAATGAGGGTGGGCCGGCCAGCCGCATCCGCGTTGATGGTCGGCTGCGGCTGGAACAGGAGGCCGCAGTGGGCGCCAGCGGCTGTGAGGCGTTGCGGCGCTGGCAGGCGCGTTGTGGTGAAATCCTGACGGTGACCGACGCCGATCAGCGCTGCTATCGCGCCCGCCTGATCTGCTGGCAGCAGGACGAGGCCCGACTGGTGCCCTTTGAATTGCTGGCCGAACCGGAATCGCCTGTGGATATCTGGGTTTATCAGGCGCTGCCGGAAAAAGAGCGCTTTGAATGGATTTTGCAGAAGCTCACCGAAATCGGCGTGCAGCGCGTGGTGCCCTTTGTCAGTGCCCGCTCGACCACGCTGGCGCAGCGTGACGCGCCACAGCCCAAATCGCATCGCTGGCCGGAGGTCGTCCGACGGGCGGCGCGCCAGTGCCGGCGGGCACAGTTGCCGCAGCTGACCGCAGTGGTGGACTGGCCGACGCTGTTGGCCGATCTGGCGCTGGCCGATGTCAAGTTGCTGCTGGCTGAAAAGGGGCCACGCTGGAGCCTGGCCGAGGGTCTGGGGCGCCAGCGGCCGCAGCAGGTGGCTGTGATTGTCGGGCCGGAAGGTGGCTTTACCGATGAGGAAATCGCGGCGGCCCAGGCTGCCGGTGCCGTGCCGCTGATGCTGGGGCCGCGGCTGTTGCGCACCGAAACCGCCGCCCTGGTGGCGGCAGCTCTGGTGCAGGGACGGGTAGGGGACTATGTCTGATCTGGCGGGTCCGGTGGTGGCGCCGCTGCCGCTGGTGGTGGTGCTGGTCGAACCGCAGGGACCGCTCAACATCGGCTCGATTTGCCGGGCGATGGGCAATTTCGGTTTTCAGGATCTGCGTCTGGTGCGGCCGCAGACCGATCATCTGGGCGAGCAGGCACGCCTGATGGCGGTCAAGGCGGCGCCGCTGCTGGAGCGGGCGCGCGTCTGCACCAGTCTGGCCGAGGCGCTGGCCGATTGTCATTATGCCATTGGCACCACGCGTCGTTTTGGCCGCTATCGCGAGGATTTCATTCACCCGCGGGATGCGGCCGGCCAGCTGGTCGAGCTGGGTGCGGTGGCGCCGGTAGCGCTGGTGTTCGGCCGCGAGGATCGCGGGCTGCTGACCGAGGAACTCGATCTGTGTCAGCGCCTGCTGACCATTCCGACCCGCGATGCCCTGCCATCGATGAATCTGGCTCAGGCGGTGTCTCTTTGTCTCTATGAGGTGTCCTGTGCCCAGCACGCGGCCGCTGCTGCCCCGGCCGGTGGTCGCAAGCTGGCTGGCAGTGACCAGGTCGAGGCCATGTTTGACCACATGCGCCGCAGTCTGCTGGCCATCGGCTATCTCGATCCGCAGAACCCCGATCATATCCTGCGGGGCTATCGCCGGATGCTGGGCCGCAGTGGCCTGTCGCCGCGTGATGTGCGCATTTTGCAGGGCCTGTGGAGCAAGCTGGATTGGCTGGCCGGCCAGGCCGGTCTGGCACCGGCCGACACGGAGGAGAACAATACATGATGCCTGCGCAAGCGGAAATGCCCGGTGCCCCGGCCTCGCGCCCGACAAAGCCGCTGTTGGTGACGCAACAGCTGGAGAACGGTCTGCAACTGGAGTTCGAGGACCTCAGCAACCGTTACTACGGTGATTATCACCGGGTCTGTATCTCGATCTACTGTCGGCTGGCCGAAGACGGCTACCAGGAGCGTTACCTGTTTACCAGCCTGGAGAAGATGGCCGTGGCCGGGGGGGAGCTGGCTGCGGTCAAGCAGCAGCTGATGGAGCAGTTTGACCAGCGTCAGCGGTCCTATCTGGCCCGGCCGGATTTCCCACGTCGTTTTCTGACCGCTCGCCGACTGGCCGGCGCCCGGCGCGGTTACTGACGGATGACGATGGCGTCCGACTGTCCGGCCGAGCAGCTGGTCGAGATCCGCAGTCTGGCCCAGGGGGGCCACGGGGTGGCGACCAGTGCTGATGGCCGCACCCTGTTCGTGCCGGGAACGGTGCCGGGCGATCGCCTGCGCTGCCGGATTACCGAGGTTCGGCGCCGCTATCTGCGCGGTCAGCTGGTCGAACTGGTGCAATCTGGCCCCGAACGGATTGTGCCGCAGTGCCGTCATTTCGGTGATTGTGGTGGCTGCGACTGGCAAATGCTGGCTTATGCCGACCAGTGCCGTTACAAACAGCAGTTGTTGCAGCAGACCTGCGCCCACCGGCTGGGCGCGGCGGTGGCCGAGTGCCTTGAACCGTTGCTGGCCAGCGAAACGGCCTTTGGCTACCGTAGTCGCGCCCAGCTCAAGGCCCATGCTGCCGGTGGCGCCTTTGCCCTGGGGTTTTACCGGCGCGGCAGCCACTTTGTGGTCGATGTCCAGGACTGCCCCCTGCTGGCCGCGCCCTTGCGGGCGCTGTTGGCTCCCCTGCGGCAGCTGTTCGCCGGCACTTCCTATGCCGCCTGGGTGCCGCAGATCGATGTGGCGACCGACGATGCTGGTGCCATACGTCTGCTGGTTCATTATCGGGGTGAGGATCTGGCCGCTTTTTGCCGCTGGCTGCAGCCGCGCCTTGCGGCTCTGGCGGTTGCCGGACCTCTGGCGGTGCTGGTGCAGGCCGGTCGCAAGGCACGGATTCGCTTGCTGTGCGGCGAACCGCAGCTGCGCATCCGGGTGGATGAGCCGCCTTTGTGGCTGGCCTATGGACCCGGCGGATTCGCCCAGGTGCATCTGGCGCAGAACCGTGCCCTGGTGGCGCGGCTGCTTGACTGGGCGGCGGTTCAGCCCAGCGACCAGGTGCTCGATCTGTACTGCGGCATGGGCAATTTCACCCTGCCGCTGGCGCGGCGTGCCGCCCGGGTCACGGGCGTGGAGGACTATGCTCCGTCCATTGAAGCGGCGCGCGCCAATGCCCGTGAAACCGGCCTGGCGGCGCGTACCGTTTTCGAGGTGGCGGCCACGGCGGACTGTCTGTCCCGTCTGACCGCGGCGCCCGATCTGGTGGTGCTCGATCCGCCGCGTAGCGGCGCCTATGAGGCCGTCGCCGGGTTGGTGCGGTTGCGCCCGTCCCGTCTGGTGTATGTTTCCTGTGATCCGCAGACCCTGCTGCGCGATCTGGTGCCACTGTTGGGGCAGGGTTACGATCTGCTTCGGTTGGGGGCTCTCGATCTGTTTCCCCAGACTCACCACACCGAGGTGGTGGCGTTGCTGCAGGCCCGCGGCTAGGTGATTGAAGCCCGCTCTGACGGGTTCTGAGGGGCGGCCAGACGCTTTTATCCTTGCTTTTGGTGCTTCTCCGTGCTAGAAGATCAAGGTTAAATCTTTTCATGTGAATGAGAAGTGAGCCTGTCGCTCACTTTTTTTATTTGACGAGGCGGACAGACGGGCAATGCTGAAGGATCGCGCAACACTGTTGGAACGGGTGCGGCAACTGGCGCAGCCGGTGCTGGAACAAAACGGGCTGGAACTGGTCGACAGTGAACTGGTGCAGCAGGGCCGTTCCTGGTTTTTGCGACTGTTCATCGACAAGGCCGGTGGCGTGACGCTGGACGATTGCGCCGATTTCAGTCGCGAACTCGACACCCTGCTTGATGTTGAGGAGGTGCTGAGTGTGGCCTACCGGCTGGAGGTGTCGTCGCCGGGGCTCGATCGGCCGTTGAAGCGGCCACAGGATTTCGAACGGTTTCGCGGCGAGCCGGTGCGGCTGAAAACCCACCAGCTGCTTGATCCCGATGGGCGCGGTCATCAACGCAAGACTTTCAGCGGAATTCTGCTTGGTCTGGAGGATGGCTTGGTGCGGGTGCAGCAAACCGATCGCAAGGGCGGTGTTGTGGCCCTGCCGCTGGCCGATATCGAAAAGATTCACCTCGACCCGCAGTTTTGACGTTGTCGCATTCGCGGCAGCGCCGCAGTTTTCCGAACAACCCAAGAGTATGGACAAGCGCCGGCCTTTTAGCCGGACGCGATCGTTGCAGGGGCTGGTCAGATCCGGCCCTGCCGGACAGGAGAAAAACCCATGGTTGTCAATCTCAACCACGTCATTGATCAGGTCGTCAAGGACAAGGGCGTCGATCGCGCCGTCCTGGTCGAGGCCCTGGAGTCGGCGGTGTTGTCGGCCGCCAACAAAAAATACCGCAATACCCGAGATCTTGAAGCGCACTACAATAATGAGCGTGGTGAGGTCGAGCTGTTTGAATTTGTCACCGTGGTTGACGAGGTTCAGGATTCCTACAAGGAGATCGATCTGCAGGAGGCCCGCGAGATTGATCCCGAGGTGCAGGCTGGGGATTCTCTCGGTATGAAAATGGAGGATTCCGGCAACTTCAGCCGCATCGCGGCCCAGACGGCCAAACAGGTGATCATTCAGAAGGTGCGCGAAGCCGAGCGCGAGGGCATCTTTAACGAATTCAAGGATCGCGTCGGCGAGCTGGTCAATGGTATTGTGCGGCGCTACGAGCGCGGCGATCTGATTGTTGATCTCGGCCGGGCCGAAGCGCTGCTGCCGCATCGCGAGCAGGTGCCGCGCGAGAATTATCGTCAGAGCGACCGGGTGCGCGCCTATATTGCCGAGGTCCGTATGTCGCCCAAGGGGCCGCAGATTATTTTGTCGCGCACCCATCCCAATCTGGTGATTGAGCTGTTCCGCACCGAGGTGCCTGAGATTGCCGAGGGGATTGTTGATATCGTGTCCTGCTCGCGTGAGCCCGGCAGCCGTGCCAAGATTGCTGTGGTGTCTCATGACCCCGATGTTGATCCGGTGGGCGCCTGCGTTGGCATGCGCGGCGCGCGGGTGCAGAATGTGGTGTCCGAGCTGCGGGGCGAGAAGATCGATATCATTCCCTGGACACCGGATATGGCCCGTTTTGCCTGCGCCGCCCTGGCGCCGGCGGATGTCTCACGGGTTTATGTCGACAATGAGAATCAGGCCATGGAGATTATTGTGCCCGATGATCAGTTGTCCCTGGCTATTGGCAAGAAAGGCCAGAACGTGCGGTTGGCCGCACGGTTGATCGGCTGGAAGATCGATATCAAGAGTGAGTCCCGTGCCGCCGAGATTGAGCAGGAGGCCCTGCGCGCCACCGAGGAAGAAGTGGATGAGGTGGTCAGCGAGGATGCCACTGCGGCGGAGACTGATTCCGCGCCGCAGGACGAGCTGGCCGGGCCGGAGGATACGGAACCGCACAACGCCTGAGGTTGAATGTCACGTCCCCATGAAGACCCGGCCGGGCGCGGTCCCCGGCGAAGCTGTATCGCGTGTCGCCAGAGCCTGCCGCAGGGGCAGCTGATCCGGTTTGTTTGTGCGCCGGATGGTGCGTTGCTGGTCGATTATGGCCATCGCCTGCCTGGCCGGGGCGCCTATGTCTGTCTGAAGCCCGACTGTCTGCGCCAGGCGCTGCGGCGCAATGCCTTCAGCCGGGCGCTGCGTCAGCCCTGTCGTCAGCCCGATGAGGCCCAGTTGTTGGCGCAGTTGCAGCAAGCCTGCCGCCAGCGGATTCTGAATTTGCTGGGCATGGCGCGTAAGGCCGGTTTGCTCTGTGGCGGTCAGCAGGCCGTCAGTCAGTCCCTGCAGCGACCGCATGAGATTGCTCTGGTGCTGGTGGCGACGGACATGTCGGCTCCGCTGGCGGCGCGGTTACGACAGCGACTGGATCAGCTGGGGCTGCCGTACCAGACGCTGTTCGACCGGCAGCAGCTGGCCGAGGCGCTGGGTACGGCGCTGCGCAGCACGCTGGTGATAAAGAAAAGTTCACTTGCACAGACGCTGCAATTCGAGTTAGGACGCTACAGGGAAGTAATGGGGGAAGTCTGATGGCAAAAATACGTGTATACGAGTTGGCGCAACGCATGGGCCTGGAAAATAAAGAACTGATGGAACGCCTGCAGCAGATGGGTGTGGAAACGAAGAGTCATATGAGTGTTGTCGACGAAGATGCCGTCAAGGCTCTGCAGCCCCAGGAAGCCTCCTCCGAGGATAAGTCGCAGGTGGCCTTCGAGGAAGAGCGGATTGGTTCCGGCCTGATCCGGCGTCGCCGCAAGGCGGTCGAAATGTCCGAGGAGCCTGTGCCGGTTGAGGTTGTCACCGCGCCCCCGGCGCCCCGGCCGCCTCTTGCCGATGAAGCTGCGGCAGAGGTGTCTTCCCCGCCGACCGTCGCTCAGGTTCCGGCAGCTGCGGCCGAAGAGGTTGCGCCTGTTCCCGCTGCGGCGCCAGCGCCGCCGGCCGCTGTGCAGAAACCGGCACCGGCAACTGCGCCAGCCGAGGCTCCGGCCCGTAAGGCCGACGAGCGTCGGCCGGCCACGAGCGAGGCTGCACCGCGGCGCACCCCGACACGGTCGATGGCTACCATCGTTACCCCGGCAGATAAAAATACGCCGGCACCGAGCAAAAGTGGCGCGCGCATCCTCGGTCGGGTTGAGCTGCCTCAGGCGGCGCTGCGGGGCGAAGGTGGGCGTCCGGCCCGCCCTGCCTCAGGTCCGGCCCGTCCCGCCAGTGGCCAGGCTCGCCCGGCTGGTGGCGCGGCCCCTGCGGCCGGTCGCAGTGCCGGTCCCGGCTCCCGTCCAGCCCGCCCCGCTGCGGCACCTCGGCCCGGTCCGGCCCAGCCCGCCGCAATGGAAGCGCCCCTTGAGGATCGCGGCCGCGACCAGCGCGGTCGCAACAAGAAGAAAAAAGGCAAAGGCAGCGAGTATGGTTCGGCGGCGCCGCAGGATGCCGCCCGTCGTCGTCGCGACCGCATGGAGGTGTTCGAGCCGGATCATGGTGGCAAACTGCGGCGGGGCAAGAAAAGCCAGAAACTGTCGCGCCAGACGGAAATTACCGTCCCCAAGGCCATCAAGCGCAAGATCCGCATCAGCGATGTCATTACGGTTGGCGAACTGGCCAAGCGCATGGGTGTTAAGGCCAACGACCTGATCCGTGAGCTGATGCGCCAGGGCACCATGGTGACCATCAACCACCCCCTCGATTTTGAAACTGCGGCGATCCTGGCAGCGGATTTCAGCTACGAGGTCGAGAACGTGGCTTTTGACGAGGTCAGCGTGTTGGGCGATGACCAGATCGGTGGCGAGACCGAACAGGCCAGCGCCAACCAGGTCGAGCGCCCGCCGGTGGTGACCATCATGGGTCACGTTGACCATGGCAAGACCAGCCTGCTCGACGCCATTCGCAGCGCCAATATTGCCGAGGGGGAAGCCGGTGGCATTACCCAGCATATCGGTGCCTACGATGTGAGGATCAAGGATCGGACCATTTCGTTTCTCGATACCCCCGGTCACGAGGCCTTTACCGCCATGCGTTCGCGTGGTGCCCAGGTCACGGATATCGTCATTCTGGTGGTGGCGGCCGATGATGGTGTCATGCCGCAGACCAAGGAAGCCATCAGCCACGCCAAGGCGGCCGGCGTGCCGATGATCGTGGCTATCAACAAGATCGACAAGCCGGGTGCCAACCCCGACCGGATCAAGCAGGAACTGACTGAATTTCAGATGGTGCCGGAGGAGTGGGGTGGCGATACCATTTTCGTCGAGGTGTCGGCCAAAAAAAGGATCAATCTCGAGCAGCTGCTGGAAATGATTCTGCTGCAGGCCGAGGTGCTGGAACTGCGCGCCGATCCGGGCCGTCGTTGTCGCGGCACCATCGTCGAGGCGCGCCTCGACAAGGGCCGTGGTGCCGTGGCTACCGTGCTGGTACAGGATGGTACCTTGCACATTGGTGACGCCATCGTTGCCGGCCTGCACTATGGCCGTGTCCGCACCATGATCAATGACCGGGGTGAGCAGGTCAAGGAAGCCGGCCCGTCCATTCCGGTCGAGGTGACCGGTTTGCAGGGTGTACCCGAGGCGGGCGACAATCTGCATGCACTGGAGAACGAAAAACTGGCCAAGGAAGTGGCCCAGCACCGCCAGCAGAAGGCCCGCGAAGCCGAATTGGCCAAGAGCAGCCGCCTGTCCCTCGACCAGCTTTATGCCCGTATCAAGGAAGGCAATGTCGAGGAACTCAAGGTTATCGTTAAGGCTGATGTGCAGGGTTCGGTCGAGGCAGTCAAGGACGCGCTGGTCAAGCTGTCAACGGACAGATGCCGTTTGACCATCGTTCATACGGCGGTCGGCGGTATCACCGAGAGCGACGTGTCGCTGGCTTCGGCTTCCGATGCGATTATCACCGGTTTCAACGTCCGGCCCGAATCCAAGGCAGCGACGCTGGCGGAGAAGGAGGGCGTCGATATCCGTCTCTACAGCATCATCTACGACGCCGTGGCTGATATCAAGGATGCCATGGAAGGTCTGCTGGCGCCGACGCTGCGTGAAAAGCATCTCGGCCGGGTCGAGGTGCGGGAAACCTTCAACGTATCCAAGGTCGGTACCGTGGCGGGTTGCATGGTGCTCGATGGCAAGGTCACCCGCCATGCCCGGGTGCGGCTGGTGCGCGACAACATCGTGGTGTGGGAGGGTACCCTTAATTCGCTCAAGCGTTTCAAGGACGATGTGCGCGAAGTCAACACCGGCTATGAATGCGGTATTGGTCTGGAGCGTTACAACGACATCAAGGTGGGCGATATTATCGAGGCCTTCGAGATCGAGGAAACCAAAACGCAGCTGGGGGATAAAACATCGTGAGCAGCCAGCGGGCCCAACGGGTTGGCGATCTGATTCAGCAGGAAATTTCGCGCCTGTTGCTCAAAGAGGTGCGTGATCCGCGCGTCGCGTTTGTCACCATTACCGGTGTTGAACCGACCAATGATTTGCAACTGGCACGGGTTTATTACACCGTCATGTCGGACGATGCCGCGGCGCGTGATGCCTGTGGCGACGGCCTGCGCAGTGCCGTGCCCTTTTTGCGGCGTGAACTGGGGCGGGTGTTGCGGCTGCGGCGGGTGCCGGAACTGGAGTTTCGCTACGACAATTCCATAGCCTATGGCAGTCGTATCGAGGAATTACTCAAAGAGATTCATCGTCATGAACCCACTGAATGAAATTGCTGCAGCAATTCGCGCCAGCCAGACCGTGCTGATTGCCGCGCATGAGGGACCGGATGGTGATGCGATTGGTTCGACGCTGGCCCTGACCCTGGCGTTGCGGGAGATGGGTAAGCAGGCCGTTGCCTTCAACTGCGATGGTGTGCCGGACAAACTGGCCTTTCTGGCCGGTAGTGATGGCCTGGTGTGCCAGCTGCCAGCGCAGCAGCGGTTCGATCTGGGATTCGTACTCGATGCCGGCGAGCTGCGCCGGGTTCGGCATGACATGCGTGCCTGTTGTCAGGTGCTGGTCAATATCGACCATCACCCCTGCTCGGAGGATTTTGGCGATCATTACTGGGTCGATACCCAGGCCAGCGCTACGGCGGTGCTGATCTACCGTCTGCTGCGCAGCCTGAACCATTCGCTGTCGCAGCCGGTGGCGGAATGTCTCTACACGGCCATCCTGTCGGATACCGGCTCGTTCCGTTACAGCAGTGCCAATCCCGAAGCCTATACCGTTGCCGGTGAACTGGTGGCGGTCGGGGTCGATCCCTGGCGGGTAGCTGGTGGTCTTTATGAAAGCCAGGAGGCCCAGCGCCTGCGTCTGCTGGCTCTGGCCCTGGCCACGTTGCGGCTGTCGCGTTGTGGCCGGATCGCTGCCATCAGTGCCACGACCGACATGTTTGCCGAGGCTCAGGCTCGACCGGAGGATGCCGACAGTTTTGTCAATTACCCGCGCTCAATCCGTGGTGTCGAGGTGGCCCTGTTTTTCCGCCAGACAGCGGAGCAGTGTTACAAACTCAGTATGCGCTCAAAAGGGCTGATTGATGTTGGTAGCCTGTCGCGTGAACTGGGTGGCGGCGGCCATCACAATGCCGCAGGGGCTGAACTGACCGGGACGCTGCCACAGGTGCAGGAGTTTGTCTTTTCCCGTCTGGAGCCGCTGCTGGCGCAACCGGACGCATGAACGGCTTTCTGCTGCTCGACAAACCGGCAGGTCCCAGTTCCCACACCCTGGTGCAGGCGGTCCGGCGCCAATGCCGGATCCGGCGGATCGGTCATGCCGGGACCCTCGATCCGATGGCCAGTGGCCTGATGGTGTTGGCCCTCGGGCCGGCCACCCGGCTGATCGAATACCTGATGGCGCAGGACAAAACCTACGAGGCCAGTCTGCAACTCGGGGCCACCACCGATACCCAGGACAGCAGCGGTGTTTTGCTGCAGCAGCGCCCAGTGCCGGCGGATCTGACGCTGGAGCGGTTGCAGGCTCTGGCCGCGACCTTGGTGGGGGCAATCTCCCAGGTGCCGCCCATGTATTCGGCCCTGAAACGTGACGGGGTGCCACTCTATCGTTTGGCGCGCCGGGGCGAGGAGGTGGAGCGGCCGCCGCGTCAGGTGCGGATCGAATCATTTGAGGTGCTGGCGCTGGTCGGTGACCGCGTCGATATCCGGGTGCGTTGTTCCAAGGGAACCTACATTCGCACACTGTGTCATGATTTTGGTGAGCAACTTGGCTGTGGTGCCTGCATGAGTGCTTTGCGGCGCACCGCCAGCGGTGCTTTTTCCGTCGGTGATGCGGTGACCCTCGACCGTCTCGATCCGGCGCGGTTGCCTTTGCTGACGGCCCTGCAGGCCTTGGCTCACCTGCCCCGGTTCAGCTTGGTCCCTGCGGCCCAGCTTCGTCTGACCAATGGCGTTGCTCCGGCGCTGGCCGATCTGCAGCCGCAGGATGCGCTGCCGGCAGATGCCGGCCCTTGGCTGCTGACTGATCCGGCGGGGACGAAGCTGCTGGCGCTGGTCGAACCCGACCTGCCAGCTGAGTTGGACGGGACACCCGTTGAGCCCTCTTTGCGGCTGCTCAAGGTGTTTCCTGATGGCCTCTGACAGGGTGCCAACGGGCGGTTGCTGCTCGATTGGGGCGGGCTGCCGGCTTTCAAGGGGGCTCTTGCCCATGATGACGGAGACAGCCTGGCAGGTGCGGCCATCTTGCCGCCAGAGGTTTGCGTCGCCATGTTGGCCGTTGACTGAATGATCTTTACAGCGTCGCTTGTTCTGTGATAGGAATGAGCGATATTTTCACTGAAGTGCCCGGCGAAGCCGGATTTTTACGTTCGAAAGGAGATGCCACAAGTGCTGGCCACAGAAAAAAAACAGGACATCATCAAGGAATTTCAGTCAAAATCAGGCGATACCGGTTCGCCCGAGGTGCAGATCGCTCTGCTCACGGAACGGATTAATACCCTGACTGACCACTTCCGTACCCATACCAAGGATCATCATTCCCGCCGTGGCTTGCTGAAGATTGTTGGTCAGCGTCGCCGGTTGCTGGATTACCTCAAGAAAAAGGATGTCGAGCGTTATCGCGGTCTGATCGCTCGTCTCGGTATCCGCCGTTAAGTTGTGCCGCGGCAGTTCCGCTTGCAGCGGAACTGCCGCATTCGTTCGTGGGCTGAGGGAGGATGTCCGGAGTCAGCCGCCGACCGCTAGGGGTCGGCGGCTGACTCAGGCCAACCTCCTGGAGCCCTTTATTTTTTGGGAGTATTGATCTCCCGTTATGCCCAAGGGCAAAACCAGACAGGAGTATTTGCATGTTCGATTCCCACCACAGGGTAGAGGTTTCCTTCAACGGTCAACCGCTGACCATCGAAACGGGTAAAATGGCGCGCCAGGCCCATGGCGCCACCCTGGTGACCTATGGCGAAACCAAGATTCTCTGCACCGCTGTTTCCGCCTACACACAGCGGCCGGGGCAGGATTTCTTCCCTCTGACGGTCAACTATCAGGAAAAATTCTATGCCAGCGGCAAGATTCCCGGCTCGTTCTTCCGCCGCGAGCGCGGTTCAAGCGAGCGTGAAACCCTGATCTGCCGTCTTATTGACCGCCCCATGCGACCCCTGTTTCCCAAGGGTTACATGTTCGAAACCCAGATCATGCCGACGGTGGTTTCAGCCGACTGCGTCAACGATCCCGATACGTTGGCGATTGTCGCGGCCTCAGCTGCGGTCAGCGTATCCGATATTCCCTTCAGCGGTCCTATCGCGGCGGTTCGTGTCGGCCGGGTTGAAGGCGCTTTCGTTGCCAACCCGACGCTGGAGCAGCGCAAGGTCAGCGATGTCGAGATCGTGGTCGCCGGTTCGCGTGACGCGATCATGATGGTGGAAGGCGAGGCCGACCTGATCAGCGAGCAGGAGATGCTCGAAGCCGTGTTCTTTGGCCATCAGGCCCTGCAGCCGCTGATCGATCTGCAGCTGCAACTGCAGCAGCTGGTCGGTGTGACCAAGCGCCCGTTCAGCCTGCCCCAGAGCGATGCGGCGCTGGAGGAGCGTGTCACCGCGCGGGCCGAGGCCGGTGTGCGGGCGGCGGTGGCCATTCGCACCAAGACGGAGCGTTATGCCGCGCTGAAGGATAACCGCGAGCAGGTATTGCAGCAGCTGGCCGAGGAATTTCCCGAGCGGGGAGATGAGATTAGCGCTTTCATCGGTAAGATCGAGAAGCGGGTGGTGCGCCAGATGATTCTGCAAGACGGTGTGCGCATCGATGGTCGTGACATGACAACCGTTCGGCCGATCGACTGCGAAGTCGGTCTGCTGCCGCGTGCTCATGGCAGCGCCCTGTTTACCCGTGGCGAAACCCAGGCGCTGGTAACTGCCACTTTGGGAACCGCCACCGACGAGCAGCGCATGGACAACATTCAGGGCATGGAATTCAAAAAGTTCATGCTGCACTACAATTTTCCGCCGTTCTGTGTTGGTGAAACCAGCATGCGGCTGTTCCCTGGCCGGCGTGAAATTGGCCACGGCATGCTGGCTGAGCGCTCGGTGTCCAAGGTGCTGCCGTCATTTGATGAATTTCCTTATACAATTCGCGTGGTGTCGGACATTCTGGAGTCCAATGGCTCCTCCTCCATGGCATCGGTTTGCGGCGCTTCGCTGGCGCTGATGGATGCGGGGATTCCGATCAAGCAGCCGGTGGCCGGTATCGCCATGGGTCTGATCAAGGAGGGCGACGCCGTGGCGGTGTTGTCGGATATTCTGGGCGATGAGGACCATCTCGGTGACATGGATTTCAAGGTCACCGGTACCCGTGATGGTGTGGCCGCCCTGCAGATGGATATCAAGATTGGTGGTGTGACGCGCGACATCATGGAGCAGGCTCTGGCCCAGGCGCGTGCCGGCCGCATTCATATTCTCGGCTGCATGGAGCAGGCGCTGGCCCAACCGCGCGGCTACCTGTCGCCCTATGCGCCGCGCATTACCACGGTCTATGTCAAGCCTGACCAGGTTCGTACCGTCATCGGTTCCGGCGGCAAGACCGTCCGGGCGATTATCGAGGCTACCGGCTGCGCGATTGATATCGAGGACGATGGCCGCATCAACATCGCCTCATCCGACGAGTCTGCGGCGCTGGAAGCAGCCCGTATGATTCGCGAGCTGACCCAGGAAGCCGAGGTGGGCAAGTATTACGAAGGCACCGTCCGTAAGGTGATGGATTTCGGTGCTTTTGTTGAGATTTTTGCCGGCACCGATGGCCTGGTGCATGTCAGCGAGCTGGCCGAGGAACGGGTGCGCAACGTGACCGATGTGCTCAACGAAGGGGATCGCGTGCTGGTCAAGTGCATCGGCGTCGATCGCCAGGGCAAGATTAAACTGTCGCGCAAGGAGGCCTTGGGCAAATCCCTGGCCGATAACAATTAAACAAGGAACGGTTGTCGCGCAAAAGCGCCGCTGCGGCTGAAGCGGTGCTTTTGCGCTCACCTCTGGAGTCCCTGACATCTTCTGCTAAGATGTTCAGGGACTTTTTGTATCTGGCGTCGGTCGTCGGTCTGTTCCGCCGGCGGGTGTCGCGCTGCCCATGCCGGGGAGGCCGCCATGGTGGAAAAGACCGTTCTGTCCAACGGTATCCGTATTGTAACCCAACAGATTCCCCAGGCTCACTCGGTCAGTATCGGCTTGCTGATTGCTCGGGGGTCGCGCCATGAAGCGCCTGAGCAGATGGGCCTGTGTCATCTGACGGAGCATCTGCTGTTCAAGGGCAATGCCCGCCGCAGTGCGCTGCAACTGGCCAAGCAGGTGGATGCCCTCGGCGGTCCGCTCAATGGCTATACCGGCCGCGAATACAGTTGCCTGCATCTGCGTTTTCTGCCGGAAAAGCTCGTTGCGGCCCTCGACCTGCTGCTTGATCTGCTGCTGGAGGGGCACTTCACGGTCGAGCAGTTCGCCAGCGAACAGTCCGTGGTGCTGCAGGAGCTGCGTCAGCTGCAGGCCGATACGACGGAGTATCTCCACGATTTGTGCGCCCAGAACTGCTGGCAGGGCCATGCTCTGGGGCAGCCGGTGATGGGCAATGCTGCTTCCGTCAGCCGTCTGGGTTTTCACCAGGTGCGCGATTTTCTGCCGCACTACCGCGCCGGCTGTCAGGTGGTCAGTCTGGCGGGACCGATCTGCCATGAACGCGTTGTCGCCCTGCTGCGCGACGGTCTGGCAGCCTTGCCGGCCGCCGCCACCTTGCCCCAGACGCAACCACCGGCCCTGCAGGCCAGCTGTCAGCTGGCGCCTGGTGCTAACAGTTCGACCAGCTTCTGTCTGGCCTTTCCGGCCCTGCCGCAACGTCATCCGCAACGTTTTGCCAACATGCTGCTCAATGCCGTGCTGGGCGCCGGTATGAGTTCGCGTCTGTTTCAGCGCCTGCGCGAACGTGAGGGTTGGGCTTACAATGTCTACAGTTACCTGAACTGTTACGCCGATGCCGGCGCCCTGGTGATTCACGGTGAGACGGCACCACAGCACGGGGCAACGGCCCTGGCCGGGGTTGCCGAGGAGATCGATCAGCTGTGTCGCCAGGGCATTGCGCCGGACGAGTTGCAGGTGGCCAGTGATCAGCTGATCGGCCGCTTGCGTATGGCCCAGGACAGCTGTCACAGCCGCATGGAACGGCTGACCGCGAGTGAGTTTTACCACGGCCGTTTTATTGCGCCCTTCGAGGTGGCCGAATGCCTGCGTGCCGTGACCATTGACCAGTTGCAGGCGCTGGCCCGTTTTCTGTTCGACCCGGCCCAGGCCGTGCTCTGTCTGGGGGGAGAGGTTGACGCCGTCTGGCAAAGAGTGCAAGATATCCCCCTTTTGAGTCAGTGCCGCCAAGTCGGCTGACGTATACGGAAACGGGGTCCAGGGTCGCGCCAGTAGGGTTTGCGTCGGGCCGCGTGGTTTTCGTTGTCGCCCCGTCCTCCCCCTTGTTGCCGGAACGCCGCCATGTCTGAAATTCCCATCGCGTTGCAATTGCTGCATCCCCAGGCACATCCTCCCCGTTATATGACCGATCTGGCTGCCGGCATGGATCTGGCCGCCGTGCTCGACACGCCGTTGCAGTTGCTTCCTGGCGAGCGACAACTGGTACCGACGGGTATCGCCATTGCCCTGCCGCCGGGCTACGAAGCCCAGGTGCGGCCACGCAGTGGCTGGGCGTTGCGCGACGGAGTAACCCTGGTCAACAGTCCGGGTACCATCGATGCCGATTATCGCGGAGAAATCAAGGTGCTGCTCATCAATCACGGCGATGCGCCGGTAACCATCGTTTCCGGTGATCGCATTGCCCAACTGGTCGTGGCCCCGGTGGTCCGGGCCGACTGGCAACTCTGTACGCAGCTGCCGACATCGCAGCGTCAGGCCGGTGGCTTTGGCCATACGGGTCATTGTCAGACGGTTGGCCGCTGTGACTGACGCCCTGTTTTCCCGGAAGGATGTTTCCATGACCACCGAATCCGTCAGTCTGCAGGAGTTCCCCTGCGACTATCTGTTCAAGGCCTTTGGCCCCGCCACGGCCGAGGCCGCCTTTGCCGACCGGGTTCATGCGGCGGTCAACCGCGTGACCTGTGTCTCGCGCGATGCCCTGCGCCTGCGGCACAGTCGGCAGGGCAGCTATCTGTGTGTCTCAATCGTCGTTTATCTGCACAATGAACAACAGCGTCAGCGTATCTATCAGCACCTACGTGCCGTTGAGGGGTTGAAATATCTGTTATGATCCTGCACATCAATCCGGACAATCCGCAGGCCCGCCTGATTGATCAGGCGGTGGACTGCCTGAGAAACGGCGGCGTTATCGCCTATCCGACCGATACCATCTACGGCATCGGCTGCGCGATCTTCAATCGCAAGAGTATTCAGCGGATTTACCAGATCAAACAGCGCGATCCGCGCAAGCCGTTTTCCTTTATCTGCAGCGATCTTGCCGAGGTGGCCCGTTACGCCCGTGTCAGCAATCAGGCCTTCAAGATCATGAAGCGTCATTTGCCCGGGGCCTACACCTTTGTGCTCGATGCCACGCGCGAGGTGCCCGAACTGCTGGTGACGCGTCAGCGCACCGTTGGTGTACGCATTCCGGCCAATAACATCGCGCTCGAAATTGTCCGCCGCCTCGGCGAGCCACTGGTGACCACCAGCGCCAATCTGACGGGAGAGGCCACCTACCAGGACCCCAGCCTGATTCATGACGACTGGGGCAAGCAACTGGATCTGGTGATAGATGGGGGCCTGCTGCATGGCGAGCCGTCGACGGTCATCAGTCTGCGGCAGGATCAGATCGAGATTCTGCGGCAGGGTTGCGGCGCGACCGACTGGATTCATCAGCTACTGTAACCGCTTGCCGGCAAAACGTTTTTCAAAGATCTGACAGCGGCCGGCCCGCCGAGGAGAACAGCCCATGAAACAGATTACCCTGGTGTTCTACGACCGCGATTTTTGCGGTGAATGGCGTTACCCGCTGCCGGACGAGGCCCGACTGGCTGTCTTTTTTGCCGATCTCAACCGCGAGCTGGCCGGTTGTGATGTCTGTTTCGATTACTGCCACGAACCCAATGTGACCCTGCGGGTGCGGGGCTATGGTGATCTGCTCAACAGCATCCGCATCCGCAGTCCCCAGCAGGGTTTTGCCAGCCTTTGTCTGAGCCAGGCCCTGGGCCCCAGCCCGGCCACCGATCTGCTTGACGATATCCGCCGGGCGCTGCGGCGGGTGGCTTTTTCTCCTGAAAGCATCGCGCCCGAAGGGGGTGAGCAGCTGTGCCACAATTGCGGCTGTGGCTGTTGATCCGTTGCGCTGATCGGCCTTGCGATTTCTTACTAATATGGTTATAAAAACAGTCAGTCGCTGCCAGGTTGCGCTGGCTGTTGGCGCGGTTCATCCTTTTGCTGAACAGGTGCGTGCATGAATTATCCAGTCTGGTATCTGCCGGGCGTCGGTGGTGGTCTGCTGATGGCCATTATTGCCATCACTCATGTGTTTGTGTCCCATTTTGCGGTCGGTGGCGGTCTTTATCTGGTGTTGACCGAGCGTAAGGCACGGCGGGAAAATGATGCCCA
Source organism: Desulfuromonas thiophila (assembly GCF_900101955.1). Lineage (NCBI taxonomy): Bacteria > Pseudomonadati > Thermodesulfobacteriota > Desulfuromonadia > Desulfuromonadales > Desulfuromonadaceae > Desulfuromonas > Desulfuromonas thiophila. The sequence goes on from NZ_FNAQ01000008.1 coordinate 70,193, forward strand.
GCTGCTTGAATTCATCAAGAAACACGCCAAGTTTTTCATGTTGGCCTCAATGGTTTACGGCGGCGTCACCGGTGTTGGCATCTGGTTCACCATCGGTCTGATTCAGCCCGATGCCACGTCTGACCTGATTCACACTTTCGTCTTCGGCTGGGCGGCGGAATGGGTCTGGTTTCTGGTCGAGATCGTTGCCCTGCTGATCTATTACTACTGTTTCGACCGTATGGACGAGCAGCGCCATCTGCTGGTGGGTTGGATCTATTTTCTTGCCGCCTGGATGAGCCTGTTCCTGATCAACGGGATCATCGGCTTCATGCTGACGCCCGGTGACTGGTTGGAAAACCGCAATTTCTGGTCGGCGTTTTTCAACCCCAGTTTCTGGCCATCCCTGCTGTTTCGCTGCGCCATGGCCACTCTGCTGGCCGGTGTGTTTGCGTTCTTTTCCACCGCCCTGATCAGCGCGGCCGGTTTCCGTCAGAAAATGACCCGTTACACCTCGCGCTGGTGCCTGCTATCGCTGCTGGTGGCGGGCCTGGCCGGCTTCTGGTATCTGCAGGTGCTGCCGGGCTCGGCCCAGCAGGTGCTGGCCATTTCACCGACCATTCAGCGCTCGGTGATCATCGGCGCCTTTGCCGTGCTGAGTCTGGCGGCCCTGGTGACCCTGTTCACCCTTTGGCGGCCGGCCTGGCACAACCTGACCGTGGCGTTGCTGGTGGCCTTGAGCAGTCTGCTGGTGATGGGGGCCTTCGAGTGGATTCGCGAGGCCGACCGCCGGCCCTTTGTCATCTATCAATGGCGCTATTCCAATGGTATCGCCGTCAGCGATGCTGAACGCCTTGACAGCGGTTTTCTGGCCCAGTGCCGTTACAGTCGCGAACGCGAGGTGCGCGAGGATAATCTCATGGCCGCTGGTGCCGAGTTGTTCCGTTTCCAGTGTTATGCCTGTCATACCCTCGGTGGCATCAACAACGACCTGCGGACGCGTACCGCCTCAGCCTCCTTTCCCGGCATGGTGAATTATCTGACCACCATGCATGAAAAACGGCCCTTCATGCCGCCGTTTATCGGCAATGAACTGGAACGCCAGGCGCTGGCGGCCTTTCTGGTCGGTGAACTGCACGGCAAGCCGGTCCAGCGCACCTCACAGGGTGAGGCGCACCCGGGCGAGACCCTGTTCGCTGCCAATAGCTGTGATATGTGTCACGAGGCTGAGCTGGTGTTTAACTGGGCCCAGGGAAAAAGTCTGGCCGAGGTTGATCAGGGACTGGCTACCCTCAGTCAGATTGACAGCAGCATGAAGGATTTTGCCGGCACCGAGGCCGAGCGCCAGGCTTTGGCCGAATACCTGCTTGATCCGCACCGCACGGCGGTGGCAGCCGCCGCTTTCAGCGGCCTGCAGGTGCTGGAGGAACACTGTGTTCTGTGTCATGACGCCCAGCTGACCCTCGACTGGGCGGTCACGCGCGATGCCGAAGCGATTCGCCATGGCCTGTTGCATCTCAGCCAGATCAACAGCAGCATGGAGGATTTCGCTGGCAGCGAGGCGGAACTTGATGCCCTGGTGCTCTTTCTGGCCGGCCAGGCCCACGGAGGTGTGCAATGAATCCCCTGGTTCCTTCGCCGGATTTGCTGCCGGTTTCGCGGGCCATGCTCGAAGCCTTGCTGCTGCTGACCTTTCCGCTGCATCTGCTGTTCATGAATGCGCTGCTGGCCAGCGTGCTGCTGGCGCTGTGGGGCCACTACCGCTCGGCAGAGCCGGCGGCCCAACGCCTGTCCTACCGGCTGGCCCAGTTGCTGCCGTTGCTGATAGCCTTTACCATCAATTTCGGGGTTCCGCCGCTGCTGTTCATTCAGGTACTCTACGGCAATTTCGTCTACGCCAGCTCAATTGTCATGGGGGTTGTCTGGCTCAGTGTCATTCCGCTGCTGCTGACCCTGTACTATGTCGCCTATGTCTACGATTTCAATTTCTGGCGCCTGGGGCGCAAGGCGGCCCTGCTTCTGGCCGCAGTCGGTCTGCTGGTGCTGGCGGTGGCCTTTGTCTTCAGCAACAACATGACCCTGATGCTCAAGCCCGAGCACTGGCGGGCCTATTTTGCCGCCGATGGCGGCTGGTTTCTCAATCTGGCCGAACCGACCCTGTGGCCGCGTTACCTGCATATGCTGATCGGTGCCAGCGGGGTTGGCGCCCTGCTGGCGGCCCTGCTGGTGGGGCTGTGGCGGCGGCAAGATCCCGCAGTGGCCGAGCTGGCGCGGCGCTGGGCGCTGCGGCTGTTTCTGGTGATCCTCGGTCTGCAGATCGTTGTCGGCAGCTGGTTTCTGCTTGCGCTGCCGGCCGATGTTCTGTTGTTGTTCCTGGGACGCAACAGCCTGGCCAGCCTGACCTTCGTGCTGGCGCTGGTGCTGGTGGCCCTGCTGCTGTACCTCAGCCTGCGCGAACGTTTTGGCCTGGTAGCTGCCGGCGCGGTGCTGCTGCTGTATCTGATGAGTTTTCTGCGGGCCTTTGTGCGTGAAGGCTATCTGGCGAAAACCTTTGTCGAACTGGTGGAGCAGAGTCCGCAGGATCTGACGCCGCTGCTTCTGTTCGTGGTGACCCTGGTCATCGGGGTCGCGCTGGTTGCCTGGATGGTGCGGGCGGCCCTAGCCTGTCGGGAGTGATCTGATGGAAACTGAAATGACCGCCATCGCGGTGACGCCGCGTCTGCATTGGGTGGGGGCTTATGATCCCCAGCTGCGGATCTTCGATGAACTCTACCCCACCCGCAGCGGCACGACCTACAATGCCTATCTGCTGCAGCTGGGGGGCAAAAACATTCTGTTCGACACGGTCGAAGAGCATTTCTTCGACCAGTTTCACGCCCGGCTGACCAGTGTCTGCGCCATTGCCGATATCGATCTGCTGGTGACGCAGCATACCGAACACGACCATGCCGGCTCCATCGGCCGGCTGCTGCAGCTCAATCCCCGCCTGAAGGTCTACGGTTCGCAGGCGGCCCTGCGCTTTCTGGGGCAGCAGCTCAACCGCGAGTTTGCCGGCGAGGCTGTCAAGGAGGGGCAGGTGCTGGAACTGGGCGAGGGCGCCCAACTGCAGTTTGTTCTGGCGCCCTTTCTGCATTGGCCTGACACCATTTTCAGCTATCTGCCGACGGAACAGGTGCTGATTTCCGGCGATGCCTTCGGGGCCCATTTCTGCCCGGCGGCCGGCCGCCTGTTCGATGACGAGGTCAGTAATTTCCAGGCCGATTTTCAGATGTATTTCGATACTATTGTGCGGCCGTTTAAAAGTCAGGTGCAGGATGCCCTGAAAAAGGCTCTGTCCCTCGATATCCGTACCATCTGCCCGTCACACGGACCGGTGCGACGGCGGCGGGTGACGGAAGCCCTGACCGATTATGATCGCTGGTCAACGCTGGCCTGCGCCGAGGGCCGGCGGATTCTGTTGCTGGAACACTCGCCGCACGGCACCACCCGTGCCATGGGCGACCGCGTGACCCAGCGCCTTGAGGCGCAGGGCTGCACGGTGGTGCGTTTTAAGGCGGTGGAACTGGACGAAGCCCGCTTTCAGGACGAACTTGAATGTGCCGATGCCCTGGTGATCGGTGCCGCCACCATCAATCGCGATGCCGGCCCGCCGGTATGGAAGGCGCTGGTGCATCTGTCGACGGTGACGCCGAAAAATCGTCTAGCACTGGTTTATGGGGCCTATGGCTGGAGCGGCGAAGCGGTCAAGCTGATCGAGGAGCGCCTGTTGGGCCAGCGCTACAAGCTGGCTGCGCCGGGCGTGCGCTGGCAGTTCAGCCCCACCGAAAGCGATATCGCTGCCTGCCTGGCGCAGGTCGATGCCCTGCTGGCGGCGCTCTGACCGGGCTGCGAGCGATTGCCGTCTGCACGCAAAAAAGCCGCGCCGGTGAACCGGCGCGGCTTTTTTACTAATCGGTTGCGTACCGTCGTTACAGGGGCAGCACGCTGTAGAGCCAGGCCGACAGATCGCCGAACAGGTTGAAAAACAGCAGGACGCCGACAGCCATCATCAGGGCGCCGGTGGTGATTTCCAGCAGGCGGATATGCTTGCGGAACCGGTTGAAGAAATTCAGGAAACTGTGGAACAGTAAACCCGCGAGCAAAAAAGGAATGCCCAGGCCGGCCGAGTAGACCGCCAGCAGGGCAATGGCCTGACGGGTATCGTTGCTGGTGCCGGCTGCCATGGCCAGGATGGCGCCGAGAATCGGCCCGATGCAGGGTGTCCAGCCGGCGGCGAAGGCCAGCCCGACCAGAAAACTGCCGAAATAGCTACTGGGCTTGTTCCGTACCGTCACCCGTTTGTCCCCCAGCAGGACACCGAAGTGGAACAGGCCGGTCATGTGGATGCCGAACAGAAACACCAGCAGGCCACCGCCGCGTTGAATCCACAGCAGGCCTTCCTCCACCAGGTGCTGCATGGATGCCGACACCAGGCCGGCCAAGGCGCCGAGCAGCACAAATACCGTGGAAAAGCCGGCGACAAAGGCGAGGCAATGGCTGGCCACCCGCCAGCGCATCTGTGCCGTGGGATGATCCTGCTTGAGTTCACCAAACGAGATGCCGGTGATATAGGTGATGAAGGAAGGAATCAGGGGCAGAACGCAGGGGGAAAAAAACGACAGCAAGCCGGCACTGAATGCGATCCAGAAGGTGACATCGCCCGAGTCGGTCAGCATGGGACTCCTTTGTGCAGAGGGTTGAAGGACAGGGCCGAAAGGCCGTTTGATGCAGGGACTAACGGCGCACAGACCCTAGCACAACAGCGCTGCTCTGACCAGTCTCCAGGCGCCCTGCTGAAGAATCCTCTGCCGTTAGGTGTTTCGGCACTGCTTGTGCAGGAACAGACGATGGCGCTGCTCCTGCCGGGGCGGCTGCCGGATGCTTGCCAGCCCAGGAGGCCTGTTTATGCGTTATGCCCTGATCGTGGACGATGAAGTGCTGATTCGGCGCAAGGTGTCTGAAATTCTTCAATTGTATGGTTTCGAGCATTTTCTCGAAGCGGAAAATGGCCAGCAGGCTGTCGAACTGGCCGTGCAGCACCAGCCCCTGCTGGTGGTGATGGATGTAACCATGCCGGTCATGGACGGTCTGACCGCTGCCGAAAAAATTAGCAGCAGCGCACCGGCGCCGTTGGTGCTGCTGACCGGCAATGCCGATCGCCAGACCATCGAAACCGCCTGCCGCAGCGGTGTTCTAAGTTACGTGGTCAAGCCGTTCAGTGCCGAACAGCTGTGCGCTGCCGTCGATCTGGCCGTGCATCAGTTCATGGCCCTGTCCGATCTGCGCGAGCGGGTGCGCAAGCTCGAAGATACCCTCGAAACCCGCAAACAGGTGGAAAAGGCCAAGGGGCTGTTGATGCTGCAGGGCCTCAGTGAGGCCGAGGCCTACCGCAAGCTGCAGAAGCTGGCCATGAGCAAGCGCAAGACCCTGCGGGAGATTGCCGAGGCGGTCCTGCTGATGGCGGACTAGACCCGTGTGGCTGCACAGCCTTAATCGCTGCGATCAGCCGCCCTGGGAAATCGCCTCGCTGGCGTTCAATGAGGCGGCTCCAGCTGTGCGGCTGCAGGGGGTGCGTCAGGCCAATCCGCTGCTGTTTGACCGTTTGGCGCAGCTGGCCGAACCCGGCGCGCGGGTGCGCCAGCTGCACGATTACATGGATGTGCGTTTTCAGTTGCACCAGTGGCAGGCGCAGGGCAGTCGGGCCAGCCAAAAGAGCCTGAAGAACAGCTATCTGCGGTTTCTGCGTGGCTGGATGTTTGACGCCAACAGCCAGGAGGGGGCGGTTCTCAAGGGTTGGGTCGAAAGCCGTTTCGGGCTGCCACCGACCTTTCATCGCCAGCGGATCACAGACTTCAACTGCCCGGCCTATCAGGCCTATCTGTGCGATCGGGTGCGGGGTGCGGCCCGAACCAGTGCCATCTTCGATCAGCTTGATCTGTTGTATGAGTTTGTGCAGCAGGAACTGCCGTGCCGCGATCCGAGCCGTCACCGTGTGCTCTACCGTGGGGTCAACGATCTGGCCGAACACCCGCTGGTGGAACAGGCCGGGCCGCACCGGCTGGTGCTGCAGCTGAACAACCTCAATTCCTTCACCAGCAGTTACGAACGGGCCTGGGAATTCGGCAGCCGTGTTCTGGTCGCGCAGGTGCCCTGTTGCAAGATCTTTTTTCAGGCCGAGCTGTTTCCCTCGGCGTTGCTGCGTGGCGAGGATGAGGTGCTGGTGATCGGTGGCTTGTATGCGGTCGAGCTGTCGCGCGGTGCTTGAGAGCCGCTGTCTGCCAGTTTTTATGCTTCTTTATCGGGAGATGAACCGTCGGTGAATTCACGCCAGGAACAACTGCTGCACGCCTACCATGCCATCAGCGAGGAGCTGGCGTCGCTGACCGGCCTGAAGGAGCTGCTCGACCGCATTCTGCGGATCAGCCGCGAGGTGTTTCATTTTGACAATGCGGTCATCCGCCTGTTACGGGCCGATGGCCAGGCGCTGGAGGTGGCGGCCAGTTACGGTTACAGCGATTGTGCGGTGCTCGGTCCGCTGCGGCTGGAGCAGGGCATCATGGGGCAGGTGGCGCGTAGCGGCCGGCCCATGCTGGTGACCGATGTGCGCCATTGCGCCGCCTATTATCCGGGCATTCCCGGCGCCTGCTGTGCCCTGACGGTGCCGATGCTGGCGCACGATCGTCTTGTCGGCGTGTTCAATGTCGAAAGCACCCGTCCGGCCGCCTTTGCGCCGGAGGACATCGAGCCGCTGATGACGGTGGCGACCCAGGCCGCCGTGGCCATTGAAAATATCCGCCTGCTCGAACGCGAACGCCAGCTGGCGCGGCGCTACCAGAAGCTCTGTGAGTTCAATGATCGTATCATTCAGAGTGTCAATCTGGGGATTTACACCCTCGACACCGACCTGCGGGTAACCTCGTGGAATCGGCGGATGGAAGCCCTGAGTGGTTGCAGCGCCGCCGAGGTCCTGCACCAGCCGCTGCTGGAGCTGTTTCCGGTGCTGATTCAGGAAGGTTTTGATTGCCGGCTGCAGCAGGTGCTGCAGACCCGCCAGGCGGAGAAACTGCAGCTGGTGCATTACAACCTGCGCGGCGAACGGCGGGTACAGAAGCGCAAGTTGGCGCCCCTGCTCGATGGCGACCAGTTGCTGGGTCTGGTGGTGATTGTCGAGGACATCACGGAATTCAAGGGCCTGCTCGATCAGATGATCCAGTCGGAGAAGCTGGCCGAGGTCGGACGGCTGGCGGCCGGTATTGCGCACGAAATCAACAACCCCCTCACCGTATTGGGCTACTGTGCCGAGGTGCTGGAGCGCGACGATCCCCTGCCGGCCCAGCGCGAATACCTCGCCCGCATCCGCAGCGAGGTGGAACGCTTGCAGCATCTGACCGGCGGTCTGCTCGGCTTCGCTCGCGCCGGTCAGGGACAGCGCCAGCGGCTGGCTCTGGCACCGTTGTGCGATCAGGTGCTCAGTCTGCTGGATTACCGGCTGCAGCGTGGCCGCATTGCCCTGCAGCGCCACTATGGCGTCATCGCGCCGGTCTGGGGCGATGTCAATCCGCTCAAGCAGTTGCTGATGAACCTGGTGGTCAATGCCGTTCAGGCCATGCCAGATGGCGGCCGCCTCGGGGTTCATCTGCGCAGCCGGCGGGGCGGGGTCGAGCTGGTGGTGTGCGACAGCGGCGCTGGTATCGCGCACACGCAGCTTGAACGGATCTTCGACCCCTTCTTCACCACCAAAAAGGAAGGCGAGGGTACCGGCCTGGGGCTGTACCTGTGCCGACAGATTGCCCGCGACCATGGTGGCCGGCTGTGGCTGCGGTCGCGAGTTGGTCGCGGCAGCCAGTTTCATCTGTGGTTGCCGGCGGCAGAAGAGGACATGCCCCCCTGTGCGTGAAGCTTGGCCAGCCTGCTGAGCGGGTTGACTAAAAGATAGGCAAAAACGGGGCCCGCCCAGCCGTTCAGCTTGGGGCCGGGCGGTCACGGCCGGGCGAAGCGGTGATTTTCCGGTTTGGCACGGACACTGCTTAAGAAGAACGGCAAGAGCACAACAGGAACAGACCTGCGGGCAACAACGGCGTTGCGGATGGGCAGGCCGGAGCAAAGGCGCTTCGAATCGTTTCTTTCTCAAGGAAGCGGCTCGAAGCGCCTTTTTTTGTCACCACAGGAAAGGAGAACCAGGGCATGAAAAAGATTGAATGTATCATCAAGCCGTTTAAGCTGGATGACGTCAAGGCGGTGATCAGCGAGTTCGGCATCGCCGGCATGACCGTCAGCGAGGTGCGAGGTTTTGGTCGCCAGAAGGGCCACAGTGAACTCTATCGCGGCGCCGAATACCAGATCGACTTTATTCCCAAGGTCAGGATCGATCTGGTGGTCGCTGATGACCAGGTTGCGGCGCTGGTGGAAGCCATCAAGCAGGCGGCCTGCACCGGGCGCATCGGCGACGGCAAGATCTTTGTATCGACCATTGACCAGGCGGTGCGCATCCGTACCGGCGAAACCGGTAGCGACGCACTCTAATCCGTTTCCATCACCGACGTTCAGGAGGTATCAGTATGAAAACCGTTCGTATCCTTCAGGCCGCCGCGCTGCTGGCGCTGCTGCCGTCTCTGGCCCTGGCCGACGAGGCTGTTTCGGAACTGACTTACATTCTCAACACCTTTTCCTTTCTGATCAGCGGCGTGCTGGTCATGTGGATGGCCGCTGGCTTCGCCATGCTGGAAGCCGGTCTGGTGCGGTCAAAAAACGTTGCCACCATCTGTCTGAAGAACATTGCCCTGTTCGGCGTCGCCGGCATCCTGTTCTATCTGGTCGGCTACAATCTGATGTATGCCGGCGTTGATGGTGGGTTCATGGGCAGCTTCGGTCTGTGGAGCGCCGATGACAGCGCCGCGCTGGCCGGTGATTTTTCCGCCGGATACTCGGCCGGTTCCGACTGGTTCTTCCAGATGGTGTTCTGCGGTGCCGCCTGTTCGGTGGTTTCCGGCTGTGTCGCCGAACGCATTAAACTCTGGTCGTTTCTGCTGTTCTGTGTGGTGCTCACCGGCATTATCTATCCGATTCAGGGTTCCTGGGTGTGGGGCGGTGGCTGGCTGGCCGAGATGGGTTTCTCCGATTACGCCGGTTCGACGCTGGTCCATTCCTGCGGTGGCTGGGCGGCCCTGACCGGTGCCATCATCCTCGGTGCGCGTAAGGGCAAATACAGCCGCGATGGCCGGGTCAACCCGATTCCCGGCTCCAATATCCCCCTGGCCACCCTCGGCAGCTTCATTCTGTGGATGGGCTGGTTCGGCTTCAACGGTGGCAGCGCCCTGGCGCTGGGTGTGGCCAGCTCGGCCATCGAGCAGGGCAATGTCTACATCAACACCAACCTGGCCGCCTGCGGCGGCATGATCGCCGCCATGATCATGGTGCAGCTGATCTACAAGAAAACCGATGTCACCATGGCTCTTAACGGCGCCCTGGCCGGCCTGGTCAGCATCACCGCCGGCCCGGCGGCGCCCAGCCCCGGCGCGGCCATTCTGGTGGGTGCCGTCGGCGGTGTCCTGGTGGTCCTGGCCATCCCGTTCTTTGACAAACTCCGCATTGACGACGTCGTTGGCGCCCTGTCGGTCCATCTGGTGTGCGGTATCTGGGGTACCCTGGCCGTTGCTTTCACCAATGCCGAAACCCGTTTCATCACCCAGTTGGTCGGCGTCCTCGCCATCGGCGCCTTTGTGGTGGTCACCAGCGCCATCGTCTGGCTGGTGCTGAAATACACCATCGGCATCCGCTGCCACGAGGAAGACGAATTTCGTGGACTTGACCTGGCAGAAATCGGTATGGAAGCCTATCCCGACTTTCAGCCGGTCCATACCACCAACCGCTGATCGTCCTTTCGCAATCGCTCGCCAGAAACACCAGGCCAGAAAAAGGTCATACTGCCACGGCTGGTCCCGCCGGAAGCGGGGCCAGCTCCCCAAACCCGGGTCACAAGACCCGCGAACCATGAAGAAAAGGAGAACGCCCATGCGCAAGATGTCAACCCTGCTGGCTGCGGCCACCCTGCTGTGCGGCCTGGCCAGTCCGGCCCTGGCCCTCGAAGTCGCCGGTGGCGCCTATGCCGGTATCTACAACATGTATCTGTGGCGCGGTTTCGACCTGAGCGGCAGCAAGCCGGTGGCCCAGGGCGGTGCCGATGTTTCGGCCGGTAACTTTACCTTCAGCTGGTGGACCAATCTGCAGCTGGCCAGCGATGCCGGCGAAGGCTTCAAGTCCGGTGAGGCCACTGAAACCGATATCATCGTGGATTACAGCACCGACCTTGGTGAGCTGGTGTCTCTGAGCGTTGGCAACTGCTTCTACAACCTCGATGGAATGGACGACACCCACGAGGCCTATCTCGGTCTGACCCTCAATACCCTGCTGAGCCCGGCATTGACGGTCTATTACGACTGGGATGAAGCCGAAGGGGACGGCCTTTACTACACCCTGGCGGTGGGCCATGAGATCAGCCTGGCCGAACCGCTGACCCTGAGCCTGGGCGCGCTGGTGGGTTATAACCAGGAGAGTGATTATTCTGTAGGCGATTACAGCGATTTCCATAACTACGAACTTAGTGCCGGGCTGGATTATGCCCTGACCGAGAATCTGAGCCTTGGTCTGAGCTGTCTGTTCTCCGAAGGTCTGAGTGACGAGGCCCGCGACGCCATTGATTCGGAATTCCTCAGCGGCGTCTCCATCGCCCTGAGTTTCTGATGCACACCCGTGTTACCACCGGTTCCTGACGGAACCGGCACCTGCGGCAATGGGGCCGTCAATCGCGAGCAGATTGGCGGCCCCGCTTTTTTAACGGGAATTTGCCGGCCCCCGGCCAGGGAAGGAGCCAGCAGCCGATGCCTGCAGACGACAGTCCGGCCCGTGCCGAAGCGGCCTTTCTCGGCCTGGCCATCGGTGACGCCCTTGGCGCCACCAGCGAATTCATGACACCGGCGGAAATCCGCAGTCGCTACGGCGTGCTGCGCCAGATTCGCGGAGGCGGCTGGCTGGGGCTGCGGCCCGGCCAGGTAACGGACGACACCGAGATGTCGCTTGTCCTGGCGCGGGCGGTGCTGGCCTGCGGCGGCTGGAGTCTGCCGGCCATTGCCGATGCCTTGGTGGCCTGGATGCGTTCCAAACCGATCGATATCGGTGCCACGGTGCGCAAGGGGCTACGCAGCTACATGCTTGGCGGCGGCCTGACCGTGCCGCCCAATGACTGGGACGCCGGCAATGGCGCGGTCATGCGCATGGCGCCGGTGGCCTTGCTGACGTTCGGTGATGCGGCGCTGCTGCGGCGCTGCAGCCTGGAACAGGCTCACCTGACCCACAACCATCCACTGTCCGATGCCGCCTGTGTCTGTGTCGGGCGCATGCTGCAGGCCGCCTTGGCTGGCGCCGACCGTTTCTGTCTGCATGCCCTGACGCGTGAGCTGGTTGCCCTGCATCCAACCTTTCGCTTCGATCCCTACAGTGGCCGCGCCAGTGGCTATGTGGTGGAAACACTACAGACGGTGTTCCATTTTCTGTTCACCACCGACAACTTCGAGGATTGCCTGGTCGGCGTGGTCAACCAGGGGGGGGACGCCGACACCAGCGGTGCCATCGCCGGCATGCTTGCCGGCGCCTTCTATGGCCTGGACGCCATCCCGCGCCGCTGGCAGCGCCAGCTTGATGACCGCATTAGCGCCCAGGTGCGCCAGGCCGGCCGCGCGCTGCTGGCTCTGGCGCCGGCGCCGTTGTTGTCCCACGACCAGGGGCCATAACCCGGAACAAGGAGAAAACCATGACCGAGAGCGCTTTTATCCCGATTGACCAGGCCGCCCGCCAGCTGGGGACCACGCCCGTGGCTCTTTTACTGCATCTGAAACATGGTCTGCTGCGCGGCCGCCAGCAGCCCGACGGCCAGTGGCGGATTGATCCGGCCAGTCTGACCGCGTTTCGCGCCTGCAACGGCAATCAACCGGCCCGCCTGTGCCGTGCCACCGGCCACCATTGCGGCGGCTGTGGCGCGGCGGGAGAGACGCCATGAGGGTGCGGATCAATCCCTCCGACCTGCAGTACCGCTATCCGCGCAAAAAGCAGACCCGCGATCTGCCCAAATTCAGCGGTTTGCCCGATCCCGCGCCCTTTGACCGCTTCGATCTGTACGAGGTGATTCCCCTGTTCGAGCAGGTGATGAGTCAGCTGGGCAGCCGGGATGGCCGCGTGTTGCAGCATCTGGAGGAGTTGGTCAACAGCCTGCCGACGTTCATCCACAGTCGCGAGGAGGTGTTTTGTTTTCTGGTTGAAAGTGTCGCGCCGCTGCTGGCTTCGGCAGGAACTGGCAAGGCGGCAGCGCTGGGATATTGTCAAACGCAGCGGCGGCAGGTATGGTCTAGCGATTGAATGAGCTTTCCAAGCGGCCTGTCATCAACAGAGTCCCATGCAGGGCGCCCCATTGGCGCCCCATTGGCGCGCCATGAGGCACTGACGGACATCAAAGCCGTCAGACGCTTGCCGCAACGCCGCCATTGGTGTGTTTTTGCGCTGCCAGCCTTTATGAAACGCTGTCAGGAGTCGTGCGATGTCCCCACAAGCGCAGATCCTTCTCGGTCAGGCCGACCAGCCTGTTCAGCTGCTCGGCCGTTACGCCAACCGCCACGGCCTGATTGCCGGCGCCACCGGCACGGGCAAGACCGTCTCCCTGCTGGTGCTGGCCGAGGGTTTCTCGCGGTTGGGCGTGCCGGTGTTCATGGCCGATGTCAAGGGCGATGTCGCTGGTCTGGCTCTGGCCGGCGAAGACAGCGAGCGCCTGCGTCAGCGGGCCGTTCGTACCGGTCTGGGCCACTACCAGCCCGAGGGCAATCCGGTACTGCTGTGGGATCTGGCCGGGCAGGCTGGCCATCCGTTGCGCACCACCCTGAGCGAGCTGGGCCCGCTGCTGCTCGGTCGTGTTCTTGAGCTCAGCGACAGCCAGCAGGGCGTGCTGGATATCGGCTTCAGGCTGGCCGACGACGAGGGTCTGCTGCTGCTCGACCTGGCCGACCTGCGCGCCCTGTTGCACCAGCTGGCCGAGCGCCGTAAGGAAATCTCCGTGCAATATGGGCTGGTCAGCCCTCAGTCCATAGGCGCCATTCAGCGGGCCCTGCTGCGGCTGGAAGGCGAGGGCGGCGCGGCCTTTTTTGCCGAACCGGCGCTGGAACTGACCGATCTGCTACGTACCGATCTGACCGGCCGTGGCTGCATCAGCATTCTGGCGGCAGACAAGCTGATTCTGCAGCCGCGTCTGTATGGCAGTTTTTTGCTGTGGCTGTTGTCGGAGCTGTTTGAAAACCTGCCGGAAGTGGGCGATCAGGAACTGCCCCGGCTGGTGTTCTTTTTTGATGAGGCCCATCTGCTGTTTGCTGACGCCACGCCCCTGCTCAGGCAGCGCATCGAGCAGGTGGTACGGCTGATTCGCTCCAAGGGGGTTGGCATCTATTTCTGCTCCCAGTATCCTGACGATCTACCGGCCGAAATTCTCGGCCAACTCGGCAACCGTATTCAGCATGCCCTGCGCGCCTACACCCCGCGTGACCAGAAGGCCGTGCGCACGGCGGCGCAGACCTTTGTCGCCAATCCGGGCGTCGATGTCGCCGGTCTGATCGGCCAGCTGGCCGTGGGCGAGGCGCTGGTTTCCTGCCTGCAGGATGGCGGCGTGCCCCAGCCGGTGCAGCGCACCCTGATCTGCCCGCCACGCTGCCGGCTGGGCGCCCTGACCGCCGCCGAACGCGCCGCTGTCCAGGGTCGCAGCCCGTTGGCCGGCAAGTACGACCAGACCATCAACCGCGAATCGGCCTACGAGATCCTCAGTCGCAACCTGGAAGCCCGATCGGCTGTCGGGTCGCCGCCGGTATCCCCGCGGCCGTCATCGCCGGGCGGCGCCGGCGAGCAGGATCGCGGTATGCTGGGCGAGCTGCTATGGGGCAATGGCCGGCGCCAGGGGGTGGCTGAAACCCTGGCCAAGCAGACGGCCCGCACCATTGGCAGCCAGCTGGGGCGCCAGATTGTGCGCGGCCTGCTGGGAGGCATTTTTGGCGGTGGCCGCCGTTAGCAGGCGGTTAAAAGACAGCCGGTAGTGCCCATGGATGGGCGACCAAAATTATTCATTGCTTTGTAATGGCGTGATTTTGTGAACAAGACGGAAAGCGTATTTTCGCCGTTTGTTTCATTCAACAAGCAAAGGAGTTTTCGTGGGAACGTTTATTCCGTGGACCGATCAGATCTGTATCGGCATTCAGGAAATTGACGAGCAGCACAAGCAGCTGGTGGAACTGATCAACCGTCTGTACGACGCCATGACCCAGGGCGCCGATCGGCAGCAGGCCGCCACCGAGATTTTGCAGGAGCTGATGCAGTACACCATCGTCCACTTCGCCGTGGAGGAAAGCCTGTTCCGCATCTTTGACTATCCCGACTACGAGACGCACCGTGAGCGTCACCAGCAGCTGCGTGACCAGGTGATCGACATCAACAAACGGGTGCAGGCCGGCGAACGCCTGATCACGCCGGAGTTGCTGTTCTTCCTGCGCAAATGGATCACCAGCCACATCATGGTGGAAGACAAGGCCTACGGCCCGTTTCTGCTGGCAAAAGGGATTGAAAAGAACTGGCGCCGCACCTCCTGGCTGGGGCGTATCTGGCCCGGAGCCCGGCGATGAACGACCGCTGTTTTTCGCCCGCCGCAGTTGCGGTTCTGCTGTTGGCCGCAGTGCTGCTGTGCCACGGTTGCGCCAAGGAGGCGGTTGCGCCTGCGGCCAGGCCGCGTTTGCAGCTGGCCGATCACCTCAGCGTTTACCACTGCGACAGCGGCGCGCGAATCGTCATCTGCCCCACCAACGACGCTTTGCTGCTGAGTTGGCAGGATCACAGCTACAGTCTGCGCCAGGCCATCAGCGCCAGTGGCGCGCGCTATCAGGGCGAAGGGCTGGAATGGTGGAGCAAGGGCAACGAGGCCTGGCTGTCGCGCCTGACCGCCCAGGGGCCGGACGAGCCGCTGGAGCATTGCCGGCTGGACGGCGGGCGCTGATTGAATAGCCGCCTTGTGGATGGCAGGCGTTGTCCCGTGGAACCGTCAGGCATTTCTTGCGGGCGAGAGAAAGGATGTGCTCACAGATGGAGATCGTTCGCGTTGATGCAGGCAATCTCGCGGTTTATCTGAACCTGTGCCAGAGCTACGAAGGCGAATTTTCAGCCATCACCGGCAAAAAGCCAGATGCAAAGGGCCTGTTCGCGCTGGATACCCCGATAGGCGGTGACGTGCTGGGTTATCTGCTGTATCAGGCGGCGGCGCCGGTCGGTTTAGCCGCCGTCAGGATCAAGGCGGCATTGGCCAGCTTCGAGGTCTGTGAATTTTATGTGGTTCCCAGCTGCCGCAGACAGGATCTGGGCAAGAACTTTGCCCAGGCCCTTTTCCGCCGCCATGCGGGCGCCTGGGAAGTCAAGCAGATCTCTGGTGCTGAACATGCCACGGCCTTCTGGCGCCGGGTGATCGATGATTTCACCGGCGGCGCCTATCAGGAAGACAGCTATCGGGATGCCTATTGGGGGCAGGTCGTGCGCCAGCAGTTTGTTTCCTGCGAAGAGGGGAGGCCGGCGGTCTGATTTTCAGCTGAGATCTCCAGGGTTTGAAAAACACAACGCCCGCGGTCTGACACCGCGGGCGTTGTGCTGTCTGCAGAGGTTGCCAGCTTATTGCTCAAGCAGGGTCAGGTCGATTTCATAGACGGCGGTGGTACCGCTGACCTCGTTGCCGACCAGCAGCAGGGGCTTGCCGCCGGGGCTGTCGGTGGCACTTACGAAATGCAGCCCTTCCGGGCCCAGATCGCCGACCTGGTCCAGATCGGTTTCGACATCGTCTACTGTGACATCGCGTTGATTGATGTACTGAACGTAAGCTGGAGCGTAGGGGTTGGAAACATCGTAGACCATGATGCCGCCCATGCGCTCCAGGGCGATGAAGGCATAGGTGTGGCCGTTGATCACGCCCAGGGTTACGGCTTCGGCTTCCGGGCCTTTGTTGTCACTGCGGTCATCGCCCGCGTTGGCGGCATTGTCGTTGTTGAAATCCGCGCCGTAAATCAGGGCAGTAATCCGTTCAAAATCGTTGCCTGAATCAAAGACCTGCAGGCCGGTTTCCGCCTCCCAGATGGAGAAGGAACGAGCGCCATAGGCGTAGAGTTTCTCGAATTCGGTTCCGCCGTTCATCGCCACCGTGGTGTGGTAGGAAAACTTCAACCGCCTCAGGGCATCGTCACCGCCGAATCCCCCGTTGGTGGGGAACAGCGGGTTGCCTTCGCTGTTCACCAGCATGACGTTGTCGCTATCGTAATAGTCCTTGGCGGAGAATTCATCGACACAGATCCCGTCATCGGCCGCATAGAAGTAGCCGGCCCCTTCGCAGGCGTCCCGGGACAACCCGTTGAGCCAGTCCTCGCGGGAATCGCCCTCGTTGGCTGTTACCAGAAACGTTCGACCGTTGTGGTGGTAGGACGTGATAGCGTCCGGCATGTAGATGCCCATGACCGGCCAGTTTCTGATGTTGACGCCGTCTTTCTGGCTGATGTCCAGTTCGTTGCCGGGAATGGAGTGGTCCTTGAAACCGAGGCCGAGGATTTTTTTTACCGTGCCGGCGGCAAGGTCGATCACGGCGATGGCGTTGTTTTCCTGCAGGGTAACGTAGGCAGTGGCGCTGTCGGCGCTGACACTGACGTATTCCGGTTCCAGGCTCTGCGCAACAGTGGCGTTGTAACCATCCAGTACCATTTTGTCGACCGGTAGTTCCGCATGGCGGGGGGCGCCGGCATTGAAGTCGCTGAAGTCGACTTCGGTTACGCTGTAATCGGCCAGCCGGATGATGCTGACGCTGCCTGCCGGGTCGTTGACATAGCCTTCGTCCGGCTCACCTTCGTTGGCGACCACAACCCGGCTACCGTCGGGTGTGAAGGTGACCATGTCGGGAAGAGCGCCGACCTGGACGGCGTTGATGTAGGCCAGAGTGGTGGGATGGATAAAAACTACCCAGCCAGGATTGGTCTTGGGCATGGCCTCGACGGCAATAGCCGTCAGCTCCCCCTGCAGAGCGATGCTGTTGGCAGCGCCCACCAGCCCGGCCTCGGTAGCCTTGCCGGCGCTGACCAGCATGGCGGCCAGATCGATACGGGTGGCGGGATCGGCATCATTCAGGTCGCTCAGGCTGGCTGCATTGAAGACATCCACCTGGCCCGAATCGGCGTTGACAACCAGCACACGGCGATTGACAGCATCAAAGGTCACGATTTCCGCCGCGCTCTGGTCAAATCCCTGAGAGGCCGTAGCGGCCACAGGCCTCAGGCTGACAACCTGGGCAGCACCATCCGCGCCATCGCTACCGTCGACCCCGTTCGTTCCGTCAGCACCATCCCTGCCATTGTCGCCATCACTGCCGCAGCCTGCCAGCAGCAGACAGAGTAACAGCGCGAGCCAACCCGGAATTCTTCGCATAGAACATGTCCTCCTTGAAATGTGGGATCGAGAGCTTCCCTGGTTTCGGATCGGGTTACTTGACAGGCAATCTGTTACATCTGCGTTGTGGCCAGATTGTTTTTTCGTAAACCGACATTTGGCCGGTCACCATCCCCCCTGTGCTGGGCAGATGGCCACGGAGTGCTATACTTGCCGGCGCAGGATGAGCCTGCGGGAAGGAGGCTGCAGTATGAATCGGGATGTTGGTAAGTTCGGTATCAATGACAAGCGGGGGCGGGTTCAGACCAGCAATGATCCCTACGCCAATCAGCAGACGTATGCCGAGGGCGCGTTTTGCAGTGGCTGTCATGCCCAGTACCGCAACAAGCGTTGGTATCTGGACGAGGAAGCCTTTGCCCAGGCGCAGCAGCAGGACAATGCCCCGCTGGTACTGTGCCCGGCCTGTCTGAAGATGCGTGATGGCTACTACGAGGGCGTGGTGGTGCTGCAGGGCGATTACCTGTGGCAGCACGAGGAGGAGATCTGCCGTCTGCTCAAGAACGAAGAGGCCCGGGCGCGCGCCAAGAATCCGCTGGAGCGGATGCTCTGTCTGGAAAAACGGGGGGAGACGCTGGTGGTGGAAACCACCGAGGAAAAACTGGCCGAGCATCTCGGCCGGGCTTTGCACAGCGCCCACCAGGGGGAACTGCTGGTGCAGCGTGGTGAAGATAATCGCATCTGTCGGGTCAGCTGGCAGCGCTGAAGAGCCGCGTTTGCCGCTTTTGTGGGCAAAGCCTGTGCCGTGATGCCGCTGGAGCGGGCAGTGGCCAGGGCAATGTGGCGCCGGACTGCTGCCCAAACAGGCGCCGGCTGGTGGTAGCGGGGTCTTCTTGCGGTTTGGCACGTCTCGTGCTTCTGGTCAGGCGGTAAGCTCGCACGGATTTCGCGCCAGAGCGGCGCACCCGGCAGCAGGACGCAGAATCGACAGAACAGACCGACCGGGCACAGGGTTGTGCCGACCGGGCCGGTTTTACAACAGAGCAGATCATCACGGCTCATGACAGGCAAAGGCGCCTGCGAAGAAGGTTTTCGCAGGCGCCTTTTTTTTGTTACGCGAGGTAAAGCAATCACATCGGGGCCATGGCGGCGCCGGTCAGGGTAACGAAGCCCTTTCTGCCAGCAGGTGGAAAGGGCTTCGTGCGTTTAACGGCGAACGCGGCAGCAGATCAAAACGGCATTCATACCTAGAACGCAAGCAGCGAAAGGAGCACGACCATGGCAGAGAAAAAAATGCGGCAGATCGCCATCTACGGCAAGGGCGGCATCGGCAAGTCCACCACCACCCAGAATACCGTGGCGGGTCTGGCCAGCCTGGGCAAGAAGGTCATGATCATCGGGTGCGATCCCAAGGCCGATTCGACCCGCCTGATCCTGCACGCCAAGGCCCAGGCCACGGTGATGGACAAGGTGCGCGAACTGGGCACGGTGGAGGATCTGGAACTGGAGGATGTGCTGAAGGTCGGTTACGGCGACGTCAAGTGCGTCGAGTCGGGCGGGCCGGAGCCGGGGGTCGGCTGTGCCGGCCGCGGTGTTATCACCGCCATCAACTTTCTGGAAGAGGAGGGCGCCTATACCGAAGATCTCGATTTCGTGTTCTACGACGTCCTCGGTGACGTTGTCTGCGGTGGCTTCGCCATGCCGATCCGCGAGAACAAGGCGCAGGAGATCTACATCGTCGTCTCCGGCGAGATGATGGCCATGTACGCCGCCAACAACATCTGCAAGGGCATTGTCAAATACGCCTCGTCCGGCAGTGTGCGTCTTGGGGGGCTGATCTGCAACAGCCGCAACACCGACCGCGAGGCCGACCTGATCGAGGCCCTGGCCAGGCGTCTGGGCACCCAGATGATCCACTTTGTGCCGCGTGACAACCAGGTGCAGCGCGCCGAGCTGCGCCGCATGACCGTGATCGAATATTCGCCGGAGCACAAGCAGGCGACCGAATATCGCGAACTGGCGCGCAAGATTGCCGAAAACAAGCTGTTTGTGGTGCCGACGCCGCTGGAGATGGAGGAACTGGAGGATCTGCTGATGGAATTCGGCATCATGGAAGTGGATGACGAGGAGAACGTTGGCAAAGCCGAAAACGCCTGAGCAGGGAGGAAGTCTATGTCTGAGAAAATCATTCCCGGCATCACCACCGAGCGCACCGAAAAGCTGATTGCGCAGACCCTCGCCGAAATGCCGGAAAAAGCCCGCAAGAAACGTCAGCCCCATGTGGGCGCCAATGAGCCGGAGGCCAGTGTCTGCGCCGTCAAATCAAACCGCAAGACCGTTCCCGGTGTGATGAGCGCGCGCGGCTGCGCCTACGCCGGTGCCAAGGGGGTGGTGTGGGGCCCCATCCGCGACATGGTGCATGTCTCCCACGGGCCGGTCGGCTGTGGCTATTATTCCTGGGGCACGCGCCGCAACCTGGTGCAGGGCGTGCCCGGCGTGACCTCCTTCGCCATGGATTTCACCTCGGATTTTCAGGAAAAGGACATTGTCTACGGCGGTGACAAGAAACTGGAACAGCTGTTGCGCGAGGCCGACGCCCTGTTTCCCCTCAACCACGGCCTGTCGGTGCTGTCGGAATGTCCGGTGGGCCTGATCGGTGACGATATCAATGCCGTGACCAAAAAAATGGAGCAGGAACTCGGCAAGATCGTGGTGCCCTGCAACTGTGAAGGCTTTCGCGGCGTAAGTCAGTCCCTCGGCCACCATATCTCCAACGACAGCATCCGCGATTTCGTCATCGGAAAACGCAGCTTCGACGCGCCGGCGACGCCCTACGACGTGGCCCTGATAGGCGACTACAACATCGGCGGCGATGTCTGGGCGGCCAAGCCGATTCTGGAGGAAATGGGCCTGAACGTGCGCGCCACCTGGACCGGCGATGGTGCCATCGAGGAAATCGCCGCCACCCACCAGGTCAAGCTCAATCTGATCCATTGCTACCGCTCGATGAACTACATGTGCAAGGTGATGGAAGAAAAATGGGGCATTCCCTGGGTGGAATACAACTTCTTCGGCCCGACCAAGATCGCCGAAAGCCTGCGCAAGATCGCCGCGCTGTTCGATGCCGATATCCAGGCCAAGGCCGAGGCGGTCATCGCCAAATACACGCCCATGGCCCAGGCGGTGATCGACGAGTACCGTCCACGACTGGAAGGCAAGACCGCCATGCTGTTTGTCGGCGGATTGCGGCCACGCCACACCGTCGGCGCCTATGAGGATCTCGGCATCCAGATCACCGGCACCGGCTACGAATTCGCCCATCAGGACGACTACGATCGCACCGCGCCGGAAATGGCCAAGGGCACGCTGATCTACGATGACGTGTCGGAGTTCGAGTTCGAGCGCTACGTTGAAGAGCTCAAGCCCGATCTGGTTGGCAGCGGCATCAAGGAGAAATATGTCTTTCAGAAGGCCGGCATCCCCTTTCGCCAGATGCACAGCTGGGACTACTCCGGCCCCTATCACGGCTACGAAGGCTTCCGCATCTTCGCCCGCGATATCGATATGGCCATCAACAGCCCAACCTGGAAACTGATCAAAAGCCCGTTTTGACCGGCTGTTGAACCGCCGGTAGTGCCCAGGGCTGGGCGACTCCCATCAATCATTGATCCGTAATGGAGACTGACATCATGAGCGCAGAGTCTGCTGTCCGCAGGATTGAACGCACACCGCCGGCCGAGATCGAGCGGGTGCGCAAATGGATATTTACCGAGGAATACCGCGAAAAGAACTTCGCCCGCCAGGCGCTGGTGGTCAATCCGGCCCACGCCTGTCAGCCGCTGGGCGCCGAGATGGTGGCGCACGGCTTCAAGGATACCCTGCCGTTCGTTCACGGTTCGCAGGGCTGTGCCTCCTATTTTCGCAGCACCTTCAACCGCCATTTCCGTGAGCCGGCGCCGACGGTGGCCGACGCCATGACCGAGGATGGCGCCGTGTTTGGTGGCCAGAACAACCTGTTCGAGGGGCTGGAGAACGCCTACAGCCTCTACAAGCCCAAGATGATGGCGGTGTTTACCACCTGCATGCCCGAGGTTATCGGCGACGATCTGACCGCCTTCATCAAGAACGCCCGCCTGCAGGGCCATATTCCGGCAGATTTTCCGTTGCCCTATGCCAACACGCCCAGTTTCAACGGCAGCCATATCAACGGTTACGATGCCATGCTCAAGAGCATCCTGGAAACCCTGAGTGCCGGCCACCAGTCGCAGGGCGGCGACAACGGCCGGATCAACCTGATCCCCGGCTTCGATGCCAATACCGCCAACTACCGCGAGTACAAGCGGATGCTCAAGGCCTTTGACGTGCCTTTCACCCTGCTGGCCGACATCTCCGACGCCTTCGATTCGGTCAACGATGGCACCTACCGGCCCTATCCCGGCGGCACGCCGCTGGAGGAGGCCGCCGAGGTGCTCAATGGCAAGGCCACCCTGGCGCTGCAGAAGTATTCGACGGTCAATACCCTCAAATGGCTCGGCGAGGCGGCCCAGGGAACGGTTGAGAGCCTGGCCATGCCCATCGGCATCCGCAATACCGATGCCTTTCTGCTCAAGCTCAGCGAACTGACCGGCAAGCCGGTGCCGGAAGAGCTCAAGGCCGAACGCGGTCGGGCGGTGGATGCCCTGACCGATGGCCATCAGTATCTGCACGGGCGCAAGTTCGCCCTTTATGGCGATCCCGACTATTTGCTCGGTCTGGTGGGTTTTCTGCTCGAACTGGGCGCGCGGCCCTGGCATGTGCTCTGTTCGCGCACCACGCGCAAGTTCGAGAAGGAGATGAAGGCCCTGCTGGAAACCAGCGAATTCGGCCGGGGCTGCACTGTCTATATCAA
Source organism: Desulfuromonas thiophila (assembly GCF_900101955.1). Lineage (NCBI taxonomy): Bacteria > Pseudomonadati > Thermodesulfobacteriota > Desulfuromonadia > Desulfuromonadales > Desulfuromonadaceae > Desulfuromonas > Desulfuromonas thiophila. The sequence continues at coordinate 92,580 of NZ_FNAQ01000008.1, forward strand.
CCGCGATCTGTGGCATCTGCACAGCCTGCTGGCCACCGATCCGGTCGATGGCATCATCGGTGATACCCACGGCAAGTATCTGGCGCGCGATCACAGCATCCCGCTGTTCCGCGTCGGCTTCCCGATCATCGACCGCATCAATCTGCACCGTCTGCCGCTGATCGGCTACACCGGCACCCTCAACCTGCTGACCCAGCTGGCCAACCGTTTCCTCGACATTCAGGACGAGACCTGCGAGGACCAGTGGTTCGAGATGATGCGTTGAGCGTCGGTCGTTTGCCCTTCTCACGGGGCATGCAGGTGGGCCTGAACGATCAAGTCGCCCTGGTTCTTGATGGAACGGGCCGCCTGCATGTCACGGGAGATTCGCCATGCCGCGCGCAAGACGCTTGATGCTGGTCGGCAACCCCACGATGAAAGGACTGTTTATGAAGGTCGCATTCGCCAGTAGCGATAATCAGTGTGTCGATGAACATTTCGGCCAGGCGGAACGATTTTGTGTCTGGGACATTTCCACCGCCACGGCGGCGTTCAGTGGTCTGATTCAGCTGCAGCAGACCCCGGCCGACGAGGCCGACCGCATCGAGTCGCGCTGTGCCGCCCTGCAGGACTGCGCCCTGGTCTATGTGGCGCAGATTGGCGGGCCGGCGGCGGCGCGGCTGGTTGCCAAGCGTATCCATCCGATAAAATCGAAGGATAACGAAAAGATCGAAAGCATTGTTGAGAAACTGCAACAGGTTCTGCGGGACAATCCGCCGCCCTGGCTGCGCAAGGCCATGCTCAAGGCCGAGCGGCCGGCCGTGGTGTGACGGCCGTTTCTCAACCGCTCATTTCACCACCGCAACCGCCTGGCCCGGCAGATGTGATGAGGCTGGCTTCAGGCGCTTTCAAGGAGATTGCCCATGGCCTGTCTGACAGGAAAAACCCGTGGTGGCGCCGACTGGATACCGGCCTTCGCCATCGCCATCGACCCGGAAAAATGCATTGGCTGCGGCCGCTGCTTCAAGGCCTGTGCCCGTGGGGTACTGGGGCCGGAGGATTTCTACGACGAGGAAACCGATACCGAACGCATGGTGATGAGTCTGGTCAATCCCGACAACTGTGTCGGCTGTGGCGCCTGTGGCACCACCTGCCCCAAGGGCTGTTTCAGTTTCGCGCCGCTGGAGGTCTGAGCGGCACGGTCGCGCTGCCGCCGGCGTTTCGGCGGCAGCCTTTTCCGGGCACAACGGCGTGCAGGATGTGAGCGCGCGGCCCCCTGCCGCGTCCCCAGCAGTTCAGAAGGAGACTTCAGCATGAGCGACGCCTGCCCGAAAATGAAAATCCGCTCCGAACATCCCTGTTTTGGCGGCGACCACCGCTCGGCCGCCCGCATTCATCTGCCGGTGGCGCCCGGCTGCAACATCAAGTGCGGCTTCTGTGAACGCCGCTTCGACTGCGTCAACGAAAGCCGGCCCGGTGTCACCAGCCGGATACTCAAGCCCGTCGAGGCCCTGGAGCGCGTCCGGCTGCTGCGGGCGCACCCGACCATTGGTGACAAGCTCAAGGTGGTCGGCATTGCCGGCCCCGGCGATCCGCTGGCCAACGACAACACCTTTGTCACCCTTGAACTGGTGCGGGCCGCCTATCCGGCAATGACCCTGTGCCTGTCAACCAATGGCCTGTTGTTGCCGGAAGCCCTGCCGCGTCTGCAGGCGCTGGGACTGCACAGCCTGACGGTGACCATGAATGCCCTGACGGCCGCGGTCGGCGCCCAGGTGTATGACTGGATTTTCTATCGCGGCAAGAAACTGGCCGGCCCGGCCGCCGCCGGCTATCTGATCGACCGCCAGCTGGTCGGCATCGAAATGGCGGTGCAGGCCGGTCTGCTGGTGAAGATCAACCATGTCTACATGCCGGGCATCAACGATCATGAAACCCTTGATTTGGCGGTGCGCGGCCGCAAACTGGGCGTGGCCATGATGAACATTCTGCCGCTGATTCCGCTGGGCCGGTTTGCCGGGTGTCAGCCGCCCTCGGAGGGAGAAATGGCGCTGATCCGCAATCAGGCCGAGCTGATTCTGTCGCAGGCGCGCCATTGCAAGCAGTGCCGCGCCGATGCCGCCGGCCTGATCGGCCAGGATCTGGATCTCAATCTGCTGGCGGCGCGCCGTTCGGCCTGAAGCCGGCGCGTAAGGGGAGGGGGCTGATGCTGCTGGTGGTGCAGAATGATCCGCGGGTGCCGGCCGGCCGGCTGCTCAGCGCCTTGCCGACGGCCGTTGTGGTGCAGGCCCATGCCGGTGAGCCCCTGCCACCGCTGGCGGCACTGCGGGGCTGCGTGGTGCTGGGTGGCGCCATGAGCTGTATGGACGATGGCGCCTTTCCCCATCTCAAAGCGGTGCGGCAGCTGCTGGCCGCCGGCCTGCGGCAGGGCCTGCCGCTGTTGGGCATCTGTCTTGGTGGTCAGTTGCTGGCCCAGGTGCTGGGCGCGCCGGTGGTGCGGCAGCGCTATGGCGAATGCGGCCTGCAGCCGTTGTCCTGTCGCCCGGCGGCGGCGCAGGATGCCCTGTTTTCCCTGCTGCCGGCCGAGTTCAACGCCTTTTGCTGGCACCATGACAGCTTCGATCTGCCGACCGGGGCCAGCTGGCTGGCCAGCAGCGCCACCTGTCCGGTGCAGGCTTTCCGCTACGGCAACAGCTGGGCGCTGCAGTTTCATCCCGAGGTGACACCGGCCATTGTCCGCCTGTGGTGCCACCAGCTGGCCGCCGACCCGCTGGCGGCAGCATCGCTGGCGCGCGATTTTGCCCGCCAGTCGGCCCGCCACGGCCTGTGCTTTGCTCCGTTGCTGCGCGGCTTTGGCCAGCAGCGGGTCGAACAGGCTGCCTGAAAAACAGGCAACCGCCTCGGGGCGCGGCGCCCCGCTCTGGCTCTAGCGCGCTGGCACGGGGGTGGCGGCGCGGGCTTGCTGCCAGCGTTGCAGCCCTGATCTGGCGGCCCGGTGGTATCTGCTCCGGTACTGGCACGTTTTCTGCTTTAGCCTTTTTCTGCTCCAGTCCTTGATTGACAAGCGATCCGCAGCGCCGCGGATCATCTAAAGCGCGTGGCGGCTTTGCCCCCGCGCCGCATCCTGGCAACGACGCCCGCCCGAATCCTGTTTCGGCGCGGGTTTTTTCGTTTGGAGGGCCATCCGATGAACATTCCCGCACCTGCCGCAGCAGAGCATCCGCCGGCGCCGCCCCTTGTCATCAGCGATACCACCCTGCGCGATGGCGAGCAGACCGCCGGCGTGGTGTTTTCGCTCGCCGAAAAAAAACACATTGCCCGCCTGCTGGACGAAATCGGCGTGCCGGAGATCGAATGCGGCATTCCGGCCATGGGGCCGGAGGAACAGCGCGATATCCGCGCCCTGGTCGATCTGGGCCTGCGGGCGCGCCTGCTCAGCTGGAACCGCGCCGTTATCAGCGACATTCAGGCCTCGCTGGCCTGTGGTCTGCAGGCGGTGGACCTGTCGCTGTCGGTGTCGGATATCCACATCCAGCAAAAACTGGGCAAAAGCCGCGCCTGGGTGCGCGAGCAGCTCAAACGGGCGCTGGGCTTCGCCAAGCAGCACGGCCTGTACGTGTCCATTGGCGGCGAGGATTCCAGCCGGGCCGATCCCGAGTTTCTCTGCGAGCTGATGATGCTGGCCCGCAGCCTGGGCGCCGACCGCTTCCGTTTCTGCGATACCCTGGGGATTCTCGATCCGTTCCAGCTGTATGAGCGGGTGCGCTGTCTGCACCAGCAGGTTGACCTGCCGCTGGAGGTGCACACCCATAACGACCTGGGCATGGCCACGGCCAACGCCATCGCCGGCGTGCGGGCCGGCGCCTGTTTTGTCAGCACCACGGTCAATGGTCTGGGCGAGCGGGCCGGCAACGCGGCGCTGGAAGAGGTGGTCATGGCGCTGAAACACTGCGGCCTGGCGCAACCGGCCATCGATACGCGCCGCTTTGTCGAACTGTCGCGCTTTGTCGGTCAGGCCAGCTGCCGGCCGGTGCCGGAATGGAAAGCGGTGGTGGGCGAGCGGGTGTTCGCCCACGAATCGGGCCTGCATGCCGATGGCGTGCTCAAGGCGCCGCAGAATTATGAAGGTTTCGACCCGGCCGAGGTCGGCCTGGTGCGCCATCTGGTGCTGGGCAAGCATTCCGGCGGTCATGGCCTGGCCGCCCGTCTGGCGCAGCTGGGCATTGAGCTGCCGGCGGCGGAAATCGGCCGGCTGCTGCAGCAGGTGCGGCGGCTGGCGCAGCAGCGTAAACGCAGTCTGGAAGATGCCGAGTTGCTGCAGTTGCTGGCCTCATGAAGCGGCACGGGGTTGAGCGGATTGACTGGCCGACGGCGGGTGACTGGGCCTGGTTCTGTCAGTTGGCCAAGCAGGAAGGCTGGCAGGTGCCGACCGGCGAACCGGCGCTGTACTGCCGCCTGGCGGGCGGGCGGGCGCTGGTACTGCGACGTGGCGACCAGCCGGTCGGACTGGTGACGCTGCTGCTGCATGAACACAGCGGCTGGATCGGCAATCTGCTGGTTGCCCCCGCCTGGCGCGGCCAGGGCTGCGGCGGCCGACTGTTCCGTCAGGCGGTGCGGCTGGCACGGCAGGCCGGCATCCGGCGCCTGTGGCTGACCGCCTCGCACCAGGGCCAGCCCCTTTATCAGCGCTTGGGGTTCGAGCCCGTGGCGGGCATGTTGCGCTGGCAGGGCCGGGGGTTGGCGCAGCAGTCGACCGACGCGCTGCCCGCGCTGGCGGCGAATGACAGCCAGTCGCTGACGCCGTTGCTGGCCGCCGATCGCCAGGTCTGGGGGGAAGACCGCCAGAAATTGCTGGCGGCGCTGGCGCCAACGGGGCTGTTGGTGCAGCAGCCGGCCGATCCGCCGGCTCCCGCGCAACTGGCTTTGCTGCAGCCGGTGGCCGCCGGCGTCTGGCTGCTTGGTCCCTGGCTCAACAGTGGCGCGCCCACCAGCGCGCCGCAGCAGCTGGAACCGCTGCTGACAGCTGCCCGCCAGCGGCTGCCCGCCTCGGCCCTGCTGCTGGCCGATCTGGTGCAGCCGGCGCCGCCGCTGTGCGCCGAACTGGCCCGCTGTGGCCAGCTGACACAGGGCGTCAACATCCTGATGGGCCAGAACGTTGCCGGTCTGCCGGCGGCCGGATTGATTGCCCTGGCCAGTCTGGGCAGCTGTGGCTGAGGTCGCAAGGGGCGGGCAGCAGCATCCGCCGCCGCGCGGAATAAAGTCTCAACGCATTAAAATCCTTGAAAGACTGGCCGAACTGGGTTAGCTTGCGCACTCGCCTGCCGCCGGCTGAGCGCCCCTGTGGGGCCGGCAGCGGCGCCGGGTTGTTCTGGCCGATTTCATCGCTTCAAAGGAGACTTGTCATGCGCCGCATCGCCGTTTTGTGTCTGATTCTTTCTCTTGTCCTGCCCGCCGTGTTGCTGGCCGGCCCCCATCCCTGGGAACGGAAGCTGCCGTTCAAACAGGCCACCATCCACTACAGCATCAGCGGCAGCGAAACCGGCAGCCAGACGCTCTACATCAAGGATCAGGGCAGGTATACCAGCCAGTACAAGAAAAGCGCCACCCGCATGTTCGGCATGAATCAGCCGGAGCAGGAAACCCTTGAAATCAAAACGCCGGAATGGGTGTACAGCGTCGATCTGAAGGCGCGCACCGCCAGCCAGAGCGTTAACCCCGAGGTCTACATGATCGAGGAATTCGGCCGCCTTTCCGCCGCCGAGCAGAAAAAAGCCCTGGCCAACGCCGAAAAATTCGGCCGCAGTACCCTCAACAGCCTGGGCGGCGAGGTGCAGCGCAAGGCCGCCACCCTGCTGGGCTATCCCTGCGATGTTGTGCGGGTGATGGGCACCGAAAACTACAGCATCGCCGACAGCGACGTAACGCTGAAAACGGTGGTCAGCATGATGGGCATGAACACCCGCATCGAAGCCACCCGTATTGATACCGGCAGCGTGCCGGAAGACAAATTTCGCGTGCCGGCCGGCATTCCGGTGACCCGCACGACCGAAGGCGACGCCCTGATGCGCGACAACGCCCGCATGGTGGTGCAGATGTTGGTCAGCGGTCAGCAGCCGACGGTGCAACTGATGGCACCGGCCGCCGCCGCGCAGGCGATGGATAACGACGCGGATGACGCGGGTGACGACGACATGCCCAGCGCCGAGGAAATGCAGGCGATATTGAAAATGTTTGGCGGTCAGCAGAAATAACGCCGGGCAGAAAAAACGGATCAGCCGTAAACCGGCTGAGGGTGCCAACAAACAACGGGCGGCAGGAAAACCTGCCGCCCGTTGTTTGTTTATTCACTCATGATAACCAGTGGCGACGCAAAATCAAAACCGTGGTCTGATCACTTTATGATGACTTCAACGAACCGCCTGGTAGCGACCCGCATACCGGGTGGTGTGGGGGCTGGAGGTTAAAAACCCCTGGCTGCCCGATTAAGCGAAATTTCCATTCCAGCATGGAACCACGTTTTGATATAGCCAATAGCAAGTAACTCCTTGTGTTCGTCAACGTGCCGTAGAAACCACGAAAGCATTCCGTCCCAAACGTTCGGGTTCCCTGGACTCTTCAGATCCCACTGCAACTCTTCCAGCAACCAATTGGATTTGATGCTATTGGTAAGCATCGAACAGCACACCCAGTTTTCCTCAGAATCTATTCCACCACGTGCTACTGGCACAAGATGGTCGATAGTTGGAAATAGCTCCCAATAGGCTATGTGCGCTTCATTCATCTTTCCATTCTTATGATATGGGAAGCACTCTGGCAAGTAATGCGATAATAATCTGAGCGCTGGCGGATGGACTAGCCTGGTTCCACGATATCGATCAATAAAGCCATCACGCAGAAACACCCTCGTCATTTGACGCGGCGTGTATTTCCGCCCATTTTTCTTGATAGGAGTAAAGGGATAATTCTGTCGAATCATATCCGCAGCCGATACGGTTTTTCCTTGATCTAACATGGCACACGCCATTTTAATTGTTTCTGTTCGATCAATACTCATTTTCGGCTCCTCGCTATTCCGTGTGGGTAATGGTATGAGAGCGTTACTCTCACCACTGCCCGGAGGTTTTGCTTTTCACTATGAATCCTGAAGCACTTTTTGCCGTTGCGCTCGGAATTGCCCCTCCCTGGGAGGTTGTCGGCGTTGAGTTCTCTCAAGCAAGCAAACG
>NZ_FNAQ01000009.1 GCF_900101955.1 Desulfuromonas thiophila
GATAGTTTCGCGCTCTTTGATCGGCCTCCCAAGCCATTGCCGGCAGCGGCTGACTGGGACATGCTTTTCGATCTGAACCAGCTCAAGGATCTTGACCAGGCGCTTCTCCGGTTTTGTCAACGGATCGGGCAGGTTTTCGTCAAGATAGGGGAATAGACTTTGCTGTACTGTTCCCATCAACCATGATACTTTGGCCTTGAGCTTCATTGGCAACCTCCTGACAGTTGTTTGGCGTCGTAACCTAACAATATCAGATGGTTGCTTCTGGGGCTCGACTTATATGCGGTTGCATCAAATACATTCGGAAGGCCGCATGTACTTTTGCAAGAAGCTCATGGCGTATCTGATTGCCGGCAAGCTCAAATTTCCTCAACCCACTTGAAACAGCGAGGAGCCTCATTTTCGTTTACGGATAAAATTTACGAGTTAGGCAGTTACTCACCTGTGGCAACGTGCTTTCTATTGAGGGTTCGTTGAAGCCGACCTTCTTTCATGAGTAGACCAATTATGCTGTAGCTGAGGTAATCTTTTGAGCCACCACCGTAGTCGGATTGCAGACCTAGATATTTTGCGGCATCTGAGTTTGAAATGCCGTGGGGGTTGGCCTTGGCTAGCTCCATTACGGCAGACTTCATAAGTTTGAGTGCCATCTGAGCTTTTTCGTAGCAGCCGTCTGGAATATTTGCTCTGACATGACGGCTAATATTTTCAGGATTAGGTTTTACGCGGTTTGTCAACAAACCGCCTTGCGAGCGGATTCCGAATGCCGAGATAAGTTCTGCTTCTATTTTGAGTGCCTGTTGTTCAGTTAAGTTGTCTGCAAGAATAGTGTGGATTACATTTTGACCAGAGTCTTTAATCTGCTGGATAAGTTGACCTTTTTCTGATTCGTCGATATTCGCCTGATGTTCCCAGGCGCGATTACCAGTTCCTTTGCCAATGTAGAATGGCTTTGAAGGTCTTTGGCGTGGGTCTTTTAGGGCATAAACATAAAATGGATTTTGTGCCATAAATATTCTTTCTGCCTAACATTCCCAATATCTCAAAAAATTTCCACTTATTGCCTTTTATAGGCAGGCAACTTTTCTATCTATTACGATATTGGCGACCAAAATCTGGAAACATATTTTCCATGTTTGCTGTATCCAATATTTTCCACCTATGGGCATAACAGCGGTAAAAAACGGAAATTTCCCTGTCTGAATGCCTGCTGAAAAATTAAACAACATTCGTAAATATAGTGAAAAATTACCCTGCGTTTATCGCACCGGGCTTATTTACTGTCAACGATTAATTCTGTCTCTGTCTTAATCTGATTTTTGCAGCGAGGCGCCGGCGGGTGTGTTTCTGGCACTGCTGGTTTGTTGGCGCGGTGGTGATGGCTGTTGGAGATGTTGCTCTGGATTCAGGGTTTTCCGCCCCAGCGAAGGGCGAATTTTTCACCTTTTTTGTAGCAGATATAACAAAGAAGGGCCGACAGGAGCAGGACATAGAGGAGGAAGAAGGGCAGCCGCCAGGGGTGGCTGGCGATTTCGACCACGGCGCCGCCGGCTAGCAGCAGGGCCAGGTAGCCGCCCAGAACCAGCCAGCCCTGCCAGGTGATGGGCAGGCCCCAGCCAATGCCGTAGCGTTTGGCGGCAAACCAGGGCGATTGCGGCGCCTTTATCTGTTGGTGGGGCGCTGCGGCTTGCGCGTTACTTGCTGGCGTTGGCGCGGGTTTGGGCTGTGGCTTGTTCATGACTGCGGCTTGAAGCGTTCGGCCAGGGCGGCGAAGGGCGAATGGTTCAGGGTCGGTTTGCTGATGGCGGTGGGGCCGCTGGCTTCGCGCTGTTGTTCGATGGCGCGGACGTGTTCCTGTTCGTGACAGTAGATGCACAGCAGTTCCCAGTTGCTGCCGTCGGGCGGGTTGTTGTCGTGGTTGTGGTCGCGGTGGTGGACGGTCAGTTCGCGCAGTTTCTTGCCTTCGAATTCGCGGCAGCAGCGGCCGCAGACATGGGGAAACAGTTTGAGGGCCTGTTCGCGGTAGCCGTCCTGGCGTTTGAGGGCGTCGCGGCGGGCTTCGGCCAGAATCTCGTCGGTGGGGCGCATGTACAGCTCCTTGGGGGTTGGCGGGCGCAATGGGGGAGAAAGCGGTTGCCGGAATGCGGCGGTGTCTCTATCCTGCCCTGTCACGACCCGTTTGGCAAGAGGCTGAAAAGGGCGGATTTTAAGGAGAATCATCCGATGAACAGACGTCTTCGATCCGCCTTGGCCGGACTTGTGCTGCTGGCGCTGCTGACGCTGGTCGGCTGTTTTGAGCAGGAAGCGCCGCCGCTCACGGCTGCTGGCGACCTGGGCGAGGCTGACGTTTTGGGCAGGGCGGGCAGCCTGGGCCTGCAGCGCTATGTGCTGCAGGGGCCGCCGGTGGTGCTTGGCCCGGCCGTGCGTAATGCCTCGGGGCTGGCTTACAATGCGGTCAGCGGCACGCTGTTTGTGGTGATGAATCAGCCGGCCCGGCTGCTGGAGGTGGCTCTTGACGGCACGCTGCTGCGCCAGATTGAGCTGGACGGCTTTGAGGATACCGAAGGGGTGGTCTGGCTGGGTGGCGAGCGTTTCGCCCTGATCGAGGAGCGCCGCCGGCTGCTCAATCTGCTGGTGGTGCCGCCCGGCGCCAGCCGGATTGCCTATGTCGATGCCCGGCGTTATCTGGTGGATGCTACCGAGGCCGGCAACAAGGGGCTTGAAGGGGTGGGCTGGGACGCGGCCAGGGCGCATTTTCATCTGGCCAAGGAAAAGCGGCCGCGCCAGCTTTATCGCTTGCAGCTGCCGGCGCAGGAGGGCGGCAGCGTGCGGATTGACAGCCCTTGGGATGTGCAGCGGTACGGTCTGGGGCTGAAGGATCTGTCGGATCTGTACCACTGTGACCGGACCGGCAACCTGTTGCTGCTGAGTGACGAATCCCATGCGGTGGTGGAGGTGGACGAGCACGGCCGTGAACGGTCGCGCCTGTGGCTGAAGAAGGGCCATGCCGGTCTGGATCACAGCATCAAGCAGGCCGAAGGGCTGGTGCTCGATGGCCGTGGCACCCTGTATATCTGCAGCGAACCCAATCTGCTCTACATCTTCGCGCCGGCGGCGGCGGACAAGCGGCTGAAAAACAGCCTGTAAAAAGCCCCGGCCGTGACCTTTTCAACCGCCCGCTACAGCAGAAACAGCAGGCTGAGCAGTCCCGGCAGCAACAGTGCCGCCAGGCCCAGCAGCAGGCGGCCATGGTGGCGCGGGCCGAGAATGGTGACAAACAGCAGCCCCTTGACCAGTGTGTTGCTGACGCAGGCCAGCACAATGGCCAGACTGGCGGCTTCGGCCGGCAGACCCTGACGGGCCGAGCGGGCCAGCGACAGGCTGATGGCATCGACATCCACCAGACCGGAAATGAGCGCCAAGGCATAGAGACCCTGCTGGCCGAACCAGGCGTTCATGGCCTTGGCCAGCACCAGCACCAGCGCCAGCAGCAGACCGAACTGCAAGGCCATGGCCAGTTGCAGTGGATTCTTCAGCTCCAGACCGGTGGTGGTTTCGCCCGCGCCGTTGTCGGGCCGCAGCCACAGCCACAGGGCGCCGGCCAGCAGTCCGGCCATCAGGCTCAGCAGCGGCGGCCACAGCTGGCGCAGCAGGGCTGAATGCACCACGGCCACCTCGACCAGTACCCGCACGCACATGATGGCCGAGGCCAGCAGGGCGGCGGCGGCCAGCAGACGGTAGCGCTGCTGCAGCCGGGCCTGGCGGGCCAGACTCAGGGTGACGGCGGTGGAAGACACCAGCGCGCCGGCCACGGCGGTGAGCAGGATGCCTCTTTTCTGTCCCAGCAGCCGCACGGCCAGGTAGCCGGCGAAGGACAGGGATGAGATCAACACCACCATCCACCAGATCCAGTAGGGATTAAGGGCCTGCCACGGACCGTAGCCCTTGTTGGGCAGCAGCGGCAGCAGCACCAGCGAGATGACCAGCAGCTTGATGGTGGAAAAGAATTCCTGTGGCTGCACGCGGCCGAGCCAGCGATGCAACAGCGGTTTGCTGCTGAGCAGGGCCATGACCACCACCGTCAGGCCGATGGCCGGCAGCGGTCGGCCACGGCAGGCCCAGGCCGCCAGGACAAAACAGAGCAGCATGGCGAAGGCGGTGGTAACGCCGACGTCCCGATCCTTGCGCACGTCCTGCAGATGAGCGGCCACCACCAGTGCGGTGACCGCCAGCAAGGCGACGGCCAGCAGCCAGGGCGGCTGCTGCGGCTCGATCAGGGCGGCCACGCCGCCCAGCAGGCCGATGAGGCTGAAGGTGCGGATGCCGGCAACGCGGCTGCCGTCGCGCTTGTCGCGGTCGTACCAGCCGCGTTCGCTGCCGATCAGCAGGCCGATGGCCAGGGCCGTGGCCAGTTTCAGACTCAGGTCGTAGACATCCGTCATGACGATCCTTTCACGGGGGGCCGCGCCGGCAACGCCGCCTGTCAGCGACCCCCGGAAGAGACCCTTTTTTCTCAGGATACCAGGGAGCCTTTGTGTGACCAGCCCCTTGCACAGCTTGCAGCAACGTTTCGGCCATGCCGCCTTCCGGCCGCCGCAGCAGGAGATCATCGACTGCCTGATCGCCGGTCGCGATGTGTTTGTACTGATGCCCACCGGCGCCGGCAAGTCCCTCTGTTACCAGATTCCGGCCCTGCACCGGCCCGGTACCGCTCTGGTGGTATCGCCGCTGGTGTCGCTGATGAAGGATCAGGTCGATGCTCTCACCGCCGCCGGTATCCGGGCGGCCTGCTACAACGCCACCCTGACGGCGGAACAGGCCCGCCAGGTGCTGGCGCGGCTGCACCGGCAGCAGCTCGATCTGCTCTATATCGCGCCGGAACGGCTGATGAGCGCGGCCTTTCTCGAACGGCTGCGGGAGGTGCCGCTGGCGCTGATCGCGGTGGACGAGGCCCACTGCGTGTCGCAGTGGGGCCATGATTTCCGCCCCGAATACGTTCAGCTCGGCCGCCTGCGCCAGCTGTTTCCGCAGGTGCCGCTCATTGCCCTGACGGCCACGGCCGACCGTCAGACGCGCCAGGACGTGGTGGCGCGCCTGGGCCTTGAGCAGGCTGAAACCTTTGTGCGCAGTTTCGATCGCCCCAATATTCAATACCGGGTGGTGGAAAAGCTCAAACCCTTTGCCCAGCTGGAGGCCTTTCTCAGCCGCCGGCGTGACCAGTCCGGCATCATCTACGCCCTGAGCCGCAAGCGGGTGGAGGAGATTGCCGCCAAGCTGGCCCAGCGCGGTCATGCCGCGGCCGCCTACCACGCCGGGCTGGCCGATGGCGAGCGCCAGGCGGTGCAGGAGGCCTTTCTGGCCGATGAGCTGCGGCTGGTGGTGGCGACGGTGGCCTTCGGCATGGGCATCGACAAGCCCAATGTGCGCTTTGTGGTGCATTACGATCTGCCCAAGAACATCGAAAGCTACTATCAGGAAACCGGCCGCGCCGGTCGTGACGGGCTGCCGGCGGAGGCGCTGCTGCTGTTCGGTTATGGCGATATCAGCATTGCCCGCGGTCTGATCAGCAAGGGCAGCAATGCCGAACAGGTACGCATTGAACTGCACAAGCTTAACGCCATGGTCAGCTACGCCGAACCGCTGACCTGCCGGCGGCGGGCACTGCTGGGCTATTTCGGCGAGCCGCTGGCCGAGGATTGCGGCAACTGCGATTTCTGTCTCAATCCGCCCGAGCGTTACGACGCCACCGAGGACGCCCGCAAGCTGCTGTCCTGCGTTTATCGCGTCGGTCAGCGTTTTGGCGCCGGCCATGTGATTGATGTGCTGCGCGGCCAGCGCAACCAGCGCGTGCTGCAGCTGGGGCACGACCGCTTGAGCACCTTCGCCATTGGCAGCGAGGTGTCGGTTGAGAGCTGGACCGGGCTGGTGCGGCAGCTGGTGCATCTGGGTTATCTCTACCCCGATGTCGCCAATTATGGCGTGCTCAAGCTGACCGAGGCCGCCCGGCCGCTGCTGACTGGCCAGCAGCAGCTGTGGCTGGCGCGCCCCCGTTTGAAGGATGCCGCTGCTGGCGGCGAGCGCCCGGCCGGGCGGGGCCGGAAGCTGCGGTTGCGGCGCCGCTGACGGCGACCTGACCCAGGTGGCGCACGGGAGGGTTCAGGAACGCCGGTCGCTGGGCAGCAGGCCCAGCGCCAGCAGGATCAGCGACGGACCGGCCAGCACCAGCAGCGCCAGGGTCGCCAGCAGGCCCCTGGCTTCATCCTGCGGTGCCTGCCAGGCCGCTAGCTGGGCCAGCAGGCACAGCAACAGACCGGCGCCGCCCAGTCGGCGGCGGTTGCGGCCGGTTCTGTGCCGGTCATCCTGGGGCGGTGCCGCTGAGCGCCGCAGCAACAGGCCGGCAATCAGCAGGGTCGGTCCAGCCCAGCGCAGCGGCGCCAGCAGTTCGGCCGCCAGCCGCTGCTGTGGCGCGACCAGCAGGTTGTAGCAGAGCAGGGCGCCGATCAGGATCAGGACGCTAGCGAGGCGGTGGCGATTGGCGGGGCCGGGTTTTTGCTTCATGGTTGCTCCCTGTCGTTCGATACTCGCCTGTCTTGCCGGTGACGCTTGTTGTCCCGCCGGCCACAGCGGGTTACAGCGGCCAGAACCACAGGATGAGCGGTACGGCCTTCAGGAGCACCAGCAGGGTCAGCGGTCATGGCGCGGCTGGCTGCTGGGCCGGCGTCGCAGCGGCGGCATCGAGCCGGTAAAAGGCGCGGGCGTTTTCGTACAGCACCTGACGGGCACCGACCGGGCCGAGGGTTTGGCGAATCCGTTCCAGATCCGTGGCCTGGAACGGGCGTGGCGTGCGGGTGCCGGGCAGATCGGTGCCGAACAGCAGGGCGGCCGGATTGGCTTCATAGAGCTGGCGCAGGGCCGGAGCGAGGGGGAAATCCACCCGGCCAAAGCCTGTCGCCTTGACCCGCACGCCACGTTCGGCCAGGCGCAGTAGCACATCGAAACCTGTGGCGGTCAGCCCCAGATGATCAATGCTGACCGCCGGCAGGGCGCTGAGCAGGTCGAACAGGGGCGCCAGTTCGGCCGAGGCGCAGTACAGTTCGCAATGCCAGCCGGCGATTTCGTGCACCCGCCGTGCCAGGCGGTCGAGTTCATCAATGCCGGCTGAACCGCCGCGTTTAAGGTTGAAACGCAGGCCGCGCACGCCGGCGCGGTCCAGTCGGAGGATTGCGGCATCGCTTACCGTTGCCGGCAGCTGGGTCACCCCGACAAAACTGGGACCGAGCTGGCGCAGCGCCGCCAGCAGGTAGCTCTGGTCGAAGGCCTGGAACGAGCCGGACACAACGGCGCCAGCGCAGATGCCGAGCGGTTCGCTAAGGGCGCGATAAGCCGCACAGTCAAACGCCGGCGGCAGATAGCCCTGATTGGCTACCAGTGGAAAGCCGGCGGCGATGATGTGCAGATGGGCGTCGAAGATCGGTTCGCTGGTCATGCTGGCCTCTGGCGCTTAGTAGGCTGTTGAAAAACAGCCTGCTGGAGCCCATGGACGGGCGACCAAAATCAATCATTACTTCGTAATGGATTGATTTTGTGAGCAAGACGGAAATCGCATTTTCGGCTTGCGTCGTTGAAAAAGCCCTGGATGGGACTTTTTCAACATCCTAGGGTGAACAAACCTTGCCGCAAAACCTTACCCGCCGGCCAGCAGGGCTGCAAGGGGGTGGGGCGGGGAAAATGCGACGATTTTGCTGCCGATGACCGGCCGGTCATGTTAAGCTGCCGGCCGCCCGGCAGTCATCAGGCGGTTGACGGGCGGACCATGGCAACAGAGCGTTTGACATAAGGAAGCGGCAAATCATGAATGACAAGCTGTTTGATGAACGGGAAGAGGAGCTGGACGCACAGGATGCCCTGACCGATGAGGAGATGACCGAGGGCGATTTCGCCGCCCTGCTGGAAGAGAGCCTCAGCGGTACTGGCCGGCTTGAGATCGGTCAGCAGATCGAGGCGACCATTCTGCAGATTGGACAGGACTGGGTTTTCCTCGATGTCGGCCAGAAGGGCGAGGGGGTGCTCGATGTGCGCGAACTGCAGGATGACGCTGGCGCCCTGACGGCTCAGGTCGGCGAACGGGTGGCGGTCTATTTCATGTCGCGCGCCGGTGGTGAACTGCGCTTTACCCGTCGTATCGGCTCCGGCCCGGCGGGCGCGGCCCAGCTGGAAGAGGCCTGGCGCAGTGGGATTCCGGTGGAAGGCCGGGTGGAAAAGGAAATCAAGGGTGGCTACGAGATTGCCCTGCCGGGCAGCGCGCGCGCCTTCTGCCCCTTTTCGCAGATCGGCCTGCGGCGACAGGACGATCCGGCGACCCTTATCGGCCAGAGCTTTCCGGTCAAGATCAGCCAGTTTGGCGCCCAGGGGCGCAACATTGTGGTCTCGCGCCGGGCGGTGCTGGAAGAGGAACGGCGGGCCCGTCGTGAGGAACTCCGCAAAACCCTCAAGGAGGGCCAGCGGGTGATGGGTGAGGTAACCTCCATCCGCGATTTCGGCGCCTTTGTCGATATCGGCGGCATCGAGGGGCTGTTGCCCATTGCCGAGGTGTCTTACGGCCGGGTGGAGAATCTGGCCGATCTGCTGCAGGTGGGCCAGCAGCTGGAGCTGATGGTCAAGAGCCTTGACTGGCAGGCGGAGCGCTTCTCCTTCAGCCTGCGCGACACCCTGGCCGATCCCTGGGGACAGGTGCGTGAGCGGTTCCCCGTTGGCAGTACCCACCAGGGCAAGGTGGTGCGGCTGGCGCCTTTCGGCGCCTTCGTCCAGCTCGATGAGGGCATCGATGGTCTGGTGCACATCTCCCGCCTGGGTGCCGGCAAGCGCATCAGCCACCCGCGCGAGGTGCTGCAGGAAGGTCAGCCGCTGGCGGTTGCCATCGAGAGCATCGACGAGGCGGCCCACCGTATTGCCCTGGTGCCGGCCGAGGCCGCTGCCGAGGTGGCGCCGACCAGCTGGAACGAGCGGCCGGCGGCGACCGCTGGCGCCGGCCGGAGCGGGTTGGGCAGCCTGGGTGATCTGCTGCGCGCCAGTCAGGACAAGAAAACACGCGGCCGCGAGCGGCGCCGGTGAAGCCGGCAGGAGGATGGCGATGACAGAACAGCAGACGGCTGTGCCGCCCTGCCCCCAGTGTGGTTCGCTGTACGGTTACCCCGATGGTCTGTTGCTGATCTGCCCCGAGTGCGGCCATGAATGGACG
This sequence comes from Desulfuromonas thiophila, assembly GCF_900101955.1. Classification (NCBI taxonomy): domain Bacteria; kingdom Pseudomonadati; phylum Thermodesulfobacteriota; class Desulfuromonadia; order Desulfuromonadales; family Desulfuromonadaceae; genus Desulfuromonas; species Desulfuromonas thiophila. The sequence continues at coordinate 9,239 of NZ_FNAQ01000009.1, forward strand.
CCGCAGGGCGGTGCGGAGGCTGCCTGTGCCGTGCTGGCGCGCGATGCTCATGGCACCCCGCTGCAGGATGGCGACAGCGTGACGGTGATCAAGGATTTGAAGATCAAGGGTTCGTCCCAGGTGGTCAAGGTGGGCACCCGGGTCAAGAACATCCGCCTGGTCGAGGGCGATCACAACATTGATTGCCGTATCGATGGCATCGGGGCGATGAAACTGAAGTCGGAGTTTGTCCGCAAGCAATAGCGGACGCAACGCAAGGAAGATTGTCGACCGCTCCGTGCCCCGCAAGAGGCACGGAGTTTTTTTTCAGGCTCGCGGGTCGCCCTGCGGCACACGGTTCCAGATCAGCCAGTAGTAGCCGAGGGTTTCCATCAGGGTGGTGAATTTGGCGAAATCGACCGGTTTGACCACATAGCTGTTGGCATGGCGGTCATAGGCCTGCAGCAGGTCACTTTCCGCCGCCGAGGTGGTCAGCACCACCACGGGAATGTTGGCCAGCGCCGGGTCGCTTTTGACCCGCTCCAGCACCTCCAGGCCGTCGACCCGCGGCATGCGCAGATCAAGCAGAATCAGCCCCGGTCGCGGGGCCTGCTGCGGTTCGGCGAAGGGGGGCCGGCGGTAGAGATAATCAAGGGCCTGCTGACCATCGCTGACATGGATCAGGCGGTTGGCAATGCGCGACTGCTCCAGCGTCCGCCGTACGATTTCGGCATGGGCCGGCTCATCTTCAGCCAGCAGAATGACAATGGCTTCTCCTTCCATGAAGGTCTCCTTTCCGGTCTGGCGGACTGTTGGCAAACAGCCTGCTAGGGCGCCGGGCTCTCGGGCAGCATTGTGGCCGCCTGCAGGGCTGCCGGCAGGGTGAAGCAGAAACAGCTGCCCCGGCCAAGGCCTGCGGATTCGGCCCAGATCTGGCCGCCCTGATGGCTGACAATCTTTTTCGCCAGGGCCAGTCCCAGGCCGCTGCCCTCGGCATTCGGGTCGAGCTGGGTGAACAGGCCGAAGATGCGTTCGCATTGCTGCGGCTCAATGCCCAGACCGTTATCGCACACATAGAAAACCGGCGGGCTGCTGCTGCGCACACCGATGTCGATGCGTAGCTGGGCCTGCTGGCCACGGTACTTGATCGCGTTTTCGATCAGGTTCTGCCACAGCTGCACCAGTTGCAGCGGATCGGCCCGCAGCAGCTGGGGCATGTCAGCGATCTGCAGCTGGATGCTGTGATCCTGCAGGCGGCCGGCCAGGGCGGCCAGGCTGTCCTGCACCAGACTGTTGACCGTGCGGGTCTGGGCCGGCTGTTCAAGGCGGCCGACGCGTGACAGCTGCAACAGACCGGCCAGCAGCTGTTCCATGCGACTGGCGGCGCCATCAAGATAGTTCAGATCCTTGGTGATGCGCGCGTCATCGCCGGCTGTCAGATCCTGCCGCAACAGCGCCAGAAAGGCCTTGATGGTGACCAGCGGGCTCTTCAGGTCATGTGAAACGCTGTAGATCAGCTGCTCCATTTCGCGGTTTTTGTGCTGCAGATCCTCCTGCAGCTGCTTGAGGGCGCTGATGTCCTGATGAGTGCCGGCCATCAGCAGGGGCTGACCGTCGTGCCACTGTACCACGCGGCCGCAGTCGAGCACCCAGATCCAGTAGCCCTGTTTGTGGCGCAGCCGTGCCTCGCAGCGGTAGGCGGGCAATTCGCCGGCCAGATGGCGGGCGATGAGGGCTTCGCTGCGTTGCAGATCCTCCGGGTGGGCCAACCGGCGCCAGGTTGTGATGCTGAGGGGTTCCAATTCGGCCAGCGAATAGCCGATCATGGCGGCCCAGTGCTCATTGATCGCCAGGGCGCCGGTTTGCAGGTTCCATTCCCAGCTGCCGGCGCCGGTGGCGTTGAGGATGTCCTGCAGGCGCTGTTCGTTGTGGCGCAAAACCTCCTGCGTCCGGCGGATGCCGCTGAGGCTGCGTTGGGCCAGCACAAACACCAGCAGGGCGCTGAGCACCACGAAGAGCATGCCCTTGAAGGTCTGCAGCTGACTGAGGCGGTGGCCGTCGCTGGCCAGTTGCAGCAGCAGGCGGTCACTGACGAGAATCCAGATGGTCGAAAACAGCAGATAGAGCGCCGCGATGCCTGCCGCGATCCGGCCGGGGCGCAGCTGCTGAGCCGCCGGCGCGGCGGTGGTGCTGCAGGTAGCCCGGTTCATACAGGAGACTCCTTGAGCGTAAAAGGTGAAAGCCGTGATTTCAGCAACGGGGCGGCCGCGGATCGGCCAGGGCCGCCGGCAGGGTGAAGAAGAAGCAGCAGCCTTGTCCCGCACCGGCCGATTCCACCCAGATACGGCCGTCGTATTGCTCGACAATGCGCTTGGCCAGCGCCAGTCCCAGGCCACTGCCGGGAGTGTTGCGGTCGAGCTGTTCGAACAGGCCGAAGATTTTTTCGGCATAGCCGGGTTCGATACCCTGGCCGTTGTCGCCCACATAGAAGCGGGCTGTGGCGGTCGGCTCGCTGATGACGCCCAGACGGATCTGCAAGGGCTGGTCGGCGCGCCGGTACTTGATGGCGTTTTCGATCAGGTTCTGCCACAGCTCCAGCAGCCTGGGCCGCTGGGCCAGCAGGCGCAGCCGACAGGGCCGGATCTCCAGCGCGACCTGATGCTGCTGCAACAGACCGCCAAGCAGCACCTGCACCTCCTCGATCAGTTCATCGTAGAAGAAGCTTTGTGGCGGCTCCCCCGGCTGCCCCAGGCGCGAGAAGCGCAGCAGACCATCGAGCAGCTGCTCCATCTGACGGGTGGCGGTGCGCAGATGGTGCAGGTCGCTGGCAATGCGTTCGCGGTTGTCGCTGGCGAGATCCTGTTCGAGAAAGCTCAGGAACGCCATCGAGGTCACCAGTGGTGATTTGAGGTCGTGGGAGATGGTGTGGTTGAAGCGTTCCAGCTCGACGTTGCGCTGTTGCAGTTCACGGGCCTGACGTTGCAGCGCCTGCAGGGCGGAGCGGGCGGTCAGCTGATCGGTCAGGATCTTGCCGACCAGAATGGTGGCCAGCGGATAGAACAGCAACACCGGCGGGCCGATGGTTTTTTCAACGGTCCAGACCAGTTCGGCCGGCAGGGCCAGCATCAGGGCCATCATGGCCAGATGGACCAGCAGGCCGAAACCGTGCAGTTGCCCGGTAGACGGCAAGGCCCCTGAACGGCGCAGACGCCGGTGGCCAAGCCAGCCCAGCGTCATGGAGGACAGAATGACCAGACAACCGACCAGGGTGCCGACGCCGCCCAGCTGAATACGGAGGCCGAGGGGCAACAGGCTGGCAATGCTGCCGGCCACGGGACCGAAGAAGAGGGCGCACAGGCTGATCATGACCGAACGGCCATCGAAGATCAGCCCCGGCCCGGCCACCAGCGGCCGCAGCATGCCCAGCACGGCCGCGCCGCCGAACAGCAGGCCCTGCAGCAGCTGACCGCTGCGACGGTTGCGGTCCCAGCGTTTGTCGATGAAACCGGACAGCACGCTCAGAGCCACCAGCAACGCCAGGTTGAACAGCAGATCAAGGGAAAACACGCCGGCAATCTCCGAAGCCATAGAGGAAGAAGGAGAAACAGCGGCAGCGGGGCAGGGCGGGTGCGCTCCTGCCGGCTTGCCCCGCTTGCAGTCTAGCAGAGATCGGCCGGCTGTCTCGTGGCCGGCCGATGAGAATTGTGTCAGGCGTGGGGGGTGCCGTGCCGCTGGCTGCGCCAGCGTTCGGCGGTGTTGGCGGCCTCGAACAGAAAATGGCAGCTGCCTTCATAGAGCAGATCGCTTTTGAGCTGTGAGCCCAGCTCCTCCCAGTTGGGATAGCCCCGCAACAGCAGGCCCTTGCCCAGCTGATGACTGAGCCGCTCGGCGTGGAAATTGCCGATCAGCACATCGAAGTCGGTCGCGGCCGCGGCAATATCGGCCAGATCGCCGACCTGAACCCTGTCGGCGGCCACACTGGCCAGCTGCGGCGTGGCCGTGCTGGCCACGGCCAGAACCACCTGGCCGCCAGCTTCGCCCAGGGCGGCCGCCAGTCCGACCAGCTGGTCGGGTTCGCCGCTTAAGGCGAAGCGGGTCTGGCCGAGGGCGAAGTGGCAGTCGAGCAGGGTATCCTGCAGGCGGCTGCGCCAGCGCGCCACCGCCAGCGGAGGCCGTTTGCGGCCACTGGCCGCCAGCAGTCGCTCGATCAGGGCATCCGTTGCCAGCAGTCCCTGCAGGTGATCGCAGCTCCACAGTTCCATGGCCGGGTTCTTGCGTTGCAGGGCCTCGGCGCAGGGTCGCATGGATTGGCCGATGGCCAGCACATGAGAGCAGCGCGCCAGCGTGCGCAGCTCCGCCAGCGGCAGGCCGCCATCGCTGAGCACCGACTGGCCCTGCCCCAGATGGCCGTCGAGGGCGCTGGACAGATCGGGCAGGGCCAGAACACGAAAGCCGAAGGAGGCGATCAGCTCCTTGATGCGCTCGACCTCCAGTGGTTGCAGGCTGACATGGGGCAGCAGGGCCAGCTGATGCGGTGTGCAGTGGGGCTGCGGTTCCACCAGCTGCTCAATCAGGGCGCGGGTGGCCAGCGCCCAGCCGCTTTCGAAGCCGCCTTCGTAATCCGGCGTGGCCACCCACACCAGCGGCAGGCCGTTCTCGCCCTGGTCAAGCTGGCGCGCGGCGCGCTGCAGATCGTCGCCCTTGGTTTCGGTCAGGCCGGTGCTGTGCAGGCCGATGAGGGCCGGGCGGGATTTTTCGCCAATGGTACGCAGCGCTTCGGCGATGCCTGCATCGCCGCCATCGAGGATGGCGCAGATATCGCTGACTGCCGTGGTCTGAATGGCGATGGGTTCGCAGAAGTGACGGGTGAAGAACACCTTGGTAAACGAGGCGCAGCCCTGGGCGCCATGCATCAGCGGCAGGCAGCCTTCAATGCCGAAAAAAGCCAGCGCCGCGCCCATGGGCTGCGACAACTTGAAGGGATTGATCTGCAGCGCCCTGGCGGGCGTGGAAGTCAGCGCAGCCATGGGGCCTCCGTGCCGGCCAGGTGGAACACTGGATTCTGCAGGGCATTTTTGATGTCTTCGGCTAGGTTAAGCAGGCCATTGTAACCGCCGTAACTCTTTTTCTTTTCCTGATTGACATCGATAAAGGCGATGCGTTTTTTAACCGCCGTGTACAGGCTGCGGCCACCGGCCAGCAGCAGATCGGCGCCGAAGTCCTCGATGGCCTGCAGCTGCTGGCTGGCCGGCTGGGTCATCAGCAGCGCCTTTTCGCCCAGACAGGCGCGGGCGCGGGCCTTGTCGTCCTCGGTCGACTTGCGGACCGAGGTGGCGACGACCTCGATGCCGAGATCCTGCAGCGCCGAAGCGATGGACCAGGCCTTGTTGCCGCCGGTGTTGATGACGGCCTTTTTCCCCTCAAGGCACTGGCGGTAGGGCTGCAGCCGCTGCGTCAGGCGGGCTTCCTCGCGGGCGGTGACGGCCTGGGTGCGGGCGATGAGGTCAGCGTCGCCAAGGGCGGCGGCGATGGCGTTGAGACTGTTGCTGGTATCGCGCAGGCCGTAAAACGAGGCGGAGATCCAGGGGATGCCGTAGCGCTGCTCCATCTTGCGGGTGAGGCTGACCAGCGACTTGGCGCAGACCAGCACATTGAGGCGCGCGCGATGGGCGCAGCGCAGATCGGCGACACGGCCATCGCCGCTGAGACTGGCCAGGACGCGGATGCCGACCTCTTCGAGCAGGGGGCGGTACTGCCACAGATCGCCGGTGACGTTGTAATCGCCGATCAGGTTGATGTCGAAGGGCGTGGTCTGGCGGGGCTCCGCCGTGCCGATAAGCTGCTGCAACACCGCTTCGCCGGCCATGCGGCTGCCGAGATTCTTGCCGCCGGCAAAGCCGGGTACCTCCACCGCCACCACCGGCCGATCATGGTCGGCGCTGGCCTGACGGCAGACGGCAGCGATATCGTCGCCGATCAGGGCGGTGACACAGGTGGCATAGACGAACAGGGCGGCCGGCTGGTACTGTTCAACAATCTGGTCGATGGCGGCACGCAGCCGCGTCTCGCCGCCGAACACCACATCGCTGGTGCGGATGTCGGTGGTAAAGCCCATTTGGGTGAAATCGGTGCCGGGATGGCTGGTCAGGGTCAGACGGGTTTCCCAGGAAGCGCCCAGGCAGGTGATGGGGCCATGCACCAGGTGGGCGGCGTCGGCCAGCGGAAACAGGGAGATCTGCGCACCTTCGAAGGCGCAGCCGCCCGAGGTGGCGCCGGGTTTGGGACGGTTGCAGGCGCTGACGCGCCCGGCATTGTGGCTGCAGGCATCTTCCTGCAGCAGTTCGCGGATCTGGCGGCGCTGCATGGCAATCCTCCGGTCAGGGGGCAGGGGGGCACTGCCTCCGAGACTCAAGCAAGAACTGTGGCAAGCCGGCCGGGGTTGGGGGGATTTGCCGTATTCAAGCGGTCAGGCGGCGGTGCCAGCCGGGCTGGCTGCGCTGTTTTTAGGCAATCCGGCTGGCGGCCTGTGCAGGTGGTGGGCAACCGACAATCAGGGAGGTGTGATGCAAGGGCTGTGGTCCGCAAGGATTCGAGGGACAGGCTGGGGGGTGGCGGGTCTGCTGGCGCTGGCGTTGCTGGCCGGACCGCTGGCGCAGACCGTGGCGGCGCAGCTGCTCAGTGCCGAGGAGGCTCACTGTCTGGTGCAGGTGGCGGAAAGTGGCCTGTACGATCACCTGAGCATCGCGCAGCTGCGCCAGCGCTGCTGCGACCCGGCGGCGCGCGACGAAATGCTGGCGCGCCTGGCCCAGCTGGAACCGGCGGTGTCGGATCTGCAGCGCCGTGGCCAGGCGGAAACCCTGGCCAGCCGCCTGCCTTTCGCCCTGGTCGCGCATCGGCGCAACTATCTGTTGCCACTGACCTACGACCGCCAGATCGCCGGTTCCCGCTGCGCCCTGGCCGGGGAGGATATCGACCGTTTCGAGGTCAAATTTCAGTTCAGCGTCAAGGTGCCGCTGTGGCAGCAGCTGTTCGGTAGCCGGGTTGATCTGTGGGCCGGTTACAGCCAGCTGTCGTTGTGGCAGGCGTATAATAGCGATTTTTCTAGTCCGTTTCGTGAAACCAACTATGCGCCGGAACTGTTTTTGACCCTGCCGGAGGTGCTGGCGTCGCTGGGGCTGGCGGGCAGCCGTCTGAGTCTGGGCTTCATTCATGAGTCCAACGGGCGAGGCGGCAGCCAGTCGCGCAGCTGGAACCGTCTGTATGCCGATCTGGCGTTGTCGCGGGGACCGCTGACCCTGCATCTGAAACCCTGGTATCGGCTGCCGGAAGAGCGCAAGGCGCGGCCGACCTCCAGCGGTGGCGATGACAACCCCGATATCCAGCGCTATCTCGGCTATGGTGAGCTGGGGTTGGATTACCGTCTGGGTCGACAGCTGTTTGCCCTGCAGTGGCGCAACAACCTGCGGCGCGGCGACAACAAGGGCGCCGTACAGCTCGAATGGATATTTCCCCTGACTGAGCATTTGCACGGTTACATCCAGTATTTTAACGGCTATGGTGAAACGCTGATCGATTACAACCGCAGCAGCAACCGTCTGGGCCTGGGCGTCACCCTGGCCAACGGCCTGTAGCCGATGCCGCTGCGGCCCGCACCGGCTGCCGGTTTCATCCGGTGCCCGTTTCAGCGCGCCCGCTTTATCGAAGGAGAAAGATCATGACAAGGAAAGCCTGCGTTTTCGTTGGTGCCCTGGCCGCTCTGGCGCTGGGGCTGTCCGGCTGCGCCCAGCCCATGAGCCGCAGCCAGAAGGGTGCAGCCATCGGCGCTGTTTCGGGGGCGGCCGCTGGCGCCCTGGTGGGACAGGCGGCCGGTCGCGATACCAAGGCAACCCTGATCGGCGCCGGTATCGGTGCCGCGGTCGGAACCGGCGCCGGTGCCGGTATAGGTTACTACATGGACCGGCAGGAAGAAGCCCTGCGCACGGCTCTGGCCTCGGTGGAAGGGGTGCAGATCGAGCGGGTCGGCGATGAGCTTCATGTCACCTTCCGCTCCGACAACCAGTTCGATGTCGGTTCCTTCAGTCTGCGGCCGGCGGCCCAGCAGGATGTGGTGCGGCTGGCCCAGGTGCTGACCCAGTACCACAAGACCCGACTGCTGATCGCCGGTTATACCGACAGCAGCGGCAGCGAGGAACTCAATCAGCAGCTGTCAGAGCGGCGGGCGGCGGCGGTGCGCAATATTCTGCTGGCCAACGGTGTGGCCGACAGCCGCATGACGGTGGTGGGTTTCGGTGAGAGCGCCCCGGTGGCGGACAATACCAGTGACTATGGCCGTCAGCTCAACCGCCGGGTGGAATTGAAGATTTCGCCGCTGTAGCCGACCACGCCATCACATCGGCCCCGTCATGAACGTTTTCATGCCGGGGCTACGGTTTCCGACAAGGAGCGGGAATGTCGACCTCCCCTGAATTTGTTGCCGGCATGCGGCGTCTGCGCCGCCGTCGGCTGTTTTTATGGGTCATGATCGCGGTTTATCTGCCGATGATCTGGCTGGTGCTGGAGATCAGCCAGTCCGACCGGGTGACCGGCCTGTTTTTCGCCGGCTGGGTGGTACTGGTGGGCGTGGCGGCCAATCTGACGGCCTTTTGCCGTTGCCCCCAGTGTGGCAACTTTTTTCACCTCAATGGTGTCGTGCCGCTCTATCTGCGCCACTGTTTGCACTGTGGCCTGCACATCAGTGGTGATCCGGCGCGCAACGCCTTCGAGCGTCGCCGCCGGCCTTGACCGAACAAAGGAAATAGGTGATGGACGCGGTTCAGATAGGTTCATTTCTGCTGGCGGCTGTGCTGCTGACCCTGGCGCCGGGGCCGGATAATCTTTATGTGCTGACCCTGGGCGTGACGCGGGGACGGCGCGAAGCCCTGTGGACGGCCTGGGGTCTGTGCAGCGGTATCAGTATCCATACCCTGGCTGCCGCTCTGGGGGCTTCGGCCATTTTTCACAGCTCGGCGCTGGCTTTTGGCCTGCTGAAGTATCTGGGCGCGGCCTATCTGCTGTATCTGGCCTGGCAGGCCTGGCGGGCGCCGGCGCTGCAGCCGCCAGCGGGCTTGACCTCCCGCCCTGATGCGACCAGCGCCGTGGCGGCGGCCGCGGTCCTGTGGCGGCGCGGCCTGCTGATGAATGTGCTCAATCCCAAGGTGTCGCTGTTTTTTCTGGCGTTTCTGCCGCAGTTTGTTACCCCTGGGGGGCTGCCGCTGGCGCTGCAGATGCTGCTGCTGGGTTTGCTGTTCATGCTGCAGGCGCTGCTGCTGTTCGGGGCACTGGCCTGGCTGTCGGCCGGTCTGGGTCGCCGGCTGCTGGCCGGCCCTCTCGCTGGCCGGGCCGCCAACCGGTTGACGGCGCTGGTGCTGGCGGCGCTGGGATTGCGACTGGCCTGCAGTCGTGGTGGGATCTGACGCGGATGGCCGGCTTGCTGTGTATTGGTCATCGTGGCGCCATGGGCCATGCGCCGGAAAACACACTGGCATCCTTTGCCCTGGCGCTGCAGCTGGGAGCCCAGGCAGTGGAGCTGGATGTGCGTTGCGTGGCGGGCCGGTTGCTGGTGCTGCACGATGACCGGCTGGAGCGCACCACCAACGGCAGTGGTACCCTGTATGACCAGTCACTGACCCGGCTGCGCGCCCTTGACGCCGGTGGCGGCCAGCCGATTCCCTTTCTGGAAGAGGTCTGTGCCCTGCTTGCCGGCCGCGCCGCCATCAATATTGAACTGAAGGATGCCGCCAGCGTGGCGCCATTGGTGGCCTTGCTGCCCCAGCTGTGGCGGCAAGGGTGGCGGCGCGGGCAGCTGTGGGCATCCAGCTTTGACCGTGGCGTGCTGCAAGCGCTGCATGAGGCCCTGCCGCAGCTGCCGCTGGGGCTGCTGTTGGAGCAGCCCTGTCGCGCTGCCGATCTGCATTTCGCCCGCCGCCTCGGCGCCTGCGCCATTCATCCACCGCTGGCAGGCCTGCGCGCGGTCCAGGTGCGGGCCATTCAGGCGCGGGGAATGCGGGTCTATGTCTATACCGTCAACGCCTCGCGCGATCTGCGGCGGCTGCAGCGGCTGGGCGTTGACGGCGTGTTTAGCAACTACCCCGAACGGGTCGGTCGGCGGGCTCAGCGTTCCTGCCACACGGGCGGGCGTTTCTGGCGAAAGGCCTGCACCCCTTCCTGAGCGTCGGCCGTGGCGCACAGGCTGGCGAACAGATCATCCATGCTGTTGAGGGCTTCGTCATAGCAGGGGTTGTCGCCCAGCCGGTTGATGCCTTCCTTGCCGATCCGCAGTGCCAGCGGACTTTTGCGGCACAGGCTTTCCGCCAGCTGACGGGCGCTGTGTTGCAACTGATCCTCCGCCACCACCCGGTTGATCAGGCCGAGTTCCAGTGCCTTCTGCGCGCTGATGATCTCGCCGGTCAGCACCATCTCCAGGGTTTTTTTCCTTCCCAGAATCCGCAGCATCGGCGCCGCCGGTCCGAGACAGATGAGCCCGACATTGATGGCGGTGGTGCCGAACTGGGCGCTGTCGGCCGCGACGGTGAAATCGGCAGCGAAGGCCAAACCGGCGCCGTTGGCCAGGGCGTAGCCCTGCACCACGGCGATGGTCAGGGTCTTCATGCGCGCCAGCGTATGGTAGAATGCATCAATACGATAAAGAAAGTCGCGGTACTGCTGAGCGCTTTTGTCGTCGAACTGGTCGAGAGCGATGCCGGTACAGAAATGCGGCCCGGCGGCCTCGATCAACACCACCAGTACCTCGGGATCGTGCTCGCACTGCCACAGGGCGGCGTCGAGCTGATCGGCGAATTCCGGGGTGAAGGTGTTCATGGCGTCGGGGCGGTTGAGGCGGATGGTGGCGATGCGGTCCTGTTTGTGACAGAGAATCAGCGGCACGCTCATGGTATCTCTCCTTCTTGAATAAAGTAGAACAATGTTTTTCATACCCTAGACAAAAGCCGGCAGCGGAGCAACGCTTTTTTGCCCGTGGTGGTCAGAGGTGCGGGCCTGGCTGTTGGGGGTTTGGCTCGCGTAACGCTAACAATTCTATGGCAGGTATCGCGGGTGCCGGACTGCCTGGCGGTTTGCGGCGAGCTGTTTCCCGGATTGCCAAAAAGCGAGACCACGACCATGACCTTTCCCTATGTAAGCAAGGAAATCAGCTGGTTACATTTTAATGCGCGGGTATTGCAGGAGGCTGCCGACCCGCAGGTGCCACTGATGGAGCGGTTGAAATTTCTCGGGATTTTTTCTTCCAATCTCGATGAGTTTTTTCGTGTGCGGGTTGCCACCCTGCACCGGCTGGTGAAAATCCGTAAAAAAGCCATCGATCTGATCGGCCAGGATCCGGTGGATCTGCTTGACCAGATTCAGCAGCTGGTGTTGCACCAGAGCCGACAGTTTGAAACCCTGTTTGATGAGCTCTGCGGTCAGCTGGCCGCCAGTGGCGTGCTGTTGCGGCGCGAAAATGAGCTGAGTCCGGCACAGCAGGCTTTTGTGCTGGACTATTTTCACCAGCAGGTGCGGCCGTTTCTGGTGCCGCTGATGCTCAATCGCAAGACGGCACCGCTGGTGAAGGATCACCAGATCTATCTGGCGGTGGTGCTGGGCCGGGGTGGCGGCGAGCCGGATTATGCCCTGATCCAGATTCCGGCCGATCGGGTATCGCGTTTTCTGCTGTTGCCAGCGGCGCCGGGACAGACCGAGATCATTCTGCTTGACGACATCATCCGCCTGGCACTGGCCGATATCTTCTGCTATTTCGATTACGACTGCTTCGCCGCCTATACCGTCAAGCTGACCCGCGACAGTGAACTGGACATGGACGACGAGCGCTTCAAAACCTTTCCGCAGAAGATTCAGGATGGTCTGGCGCGGCGCAAGACCGGCAAGCCGGTGCGGTTCGTTTACGACCGCAGCATGCCCGAGGCCTTTCTTCAACGCCTGCGCAAGGTGCTGCACATCACCAATGTTGAAACCTGCATTCCCGGTGGCCGTTATCATAATTTCAAGGATTTCATGGCCTTTCCGCAGCTGCCGCTGCAGCAGGCGCAGTATCCGCCCTTCAGCCCGCAGCCCCATCCACAGCTGCTGCCGGGCCGCTCGATCATCGATCAGATCCGCGAACGCGATCTGCTGTGCTTCTTTCCCTATCAGCGCTTTGCCCATTTCATCGATCTGCTGCGCGAGGCCGCCATTGATCCGCGGGTGACCACCATCCGCCTGACTGCCTACCGGCTGGCGCGCAACAGCCAGATCGTCAATGCCCTGGTTAATGCCGCCCAGAACGGCAAGAAGGTGTTTGTGGTAATGGAACTGCAGGCCCGTTTTGACGAGGAGGCCAATCTGTACTGGTCGGACCGGCTGCGCGAGGACGGGGTTGAGGTGGTGCATGGTCTGCCCGATCTGAAGGTTCATGCCAAGCTCTGTCTCATCACCCGCCATGAGGGGCGCAAGAAGGTGCGCTATGCCGCCATCGGCACTGGCAACTTCAACGAGGGCACGGCCCGGCTCTACACCGACCATCTGTTGCTGACCGCCGATCCGCGCCTGACCGGTGAGGTGCACCGGGTGTTCGAACTCTTTGCCAACAAGTACCGTATCCCGCTGTTCCGTCATCTGGTGGTCTCGCCCTTTCAGGCGCGCAACAAGTTCCGTCGCCTGATCCAGAATGAGATCCGTCAGGCTCAGGCCGGCAAACCGAGCTTTATCGATATCAAGCTCAACAACCTGTCCGATCCCGAGATGGTGCGGTTGCTTTATCGCGCCAGCGCCGCCGGCGTGCGCATTCGCCTGATCGTGCGCAGCATGTTCTCGTTGGTGCCGCAGCTGGCCGGCCTGAGCGACAATATCGAGGCCATCAGCATCGTTGACCGTTTTCTGGAGCACAGCCGCTTCTTTATTTTCGCCAATGGCGGCAAGCCTGTGTATTTTATTGCCTCGGGGGATTGGCTGCCGCGCAACTTCGACCGTCGGGTCGAGGTGGCGACGCCAATCTACGCCCCGCAGCTGCAGCAGCAGCTGCGCGACTGCTTCGATCTGCAGTGGCAGGACAATTGCAAGGCGCGGCTGTGGGACGAGGGGCTGACCAACCGTTTCCGTCCGCGTGGCGCCAATGAAGCGCCGGTGCGCAGTCAGATGGCTTTTATCGCGCGCTATGCCGCGCCGGCGGCTGAGCCGCCGCAGGATCAGGGAGGATGTGCATGAGTCGTTTCGCCGCCATCGATGTGGGTTCCAATGCCGTGCGCCTGATGGTGGCGCGCTTGACCACGGAAGCCGAGGGACCGCGGCTGCGCAAGGAGGCCTTTTACCGGGTTCCGCTGCGGCTGGGGGCCGATGTGTTCAGTCAGGGGCGGCTCAGCGCGGCATCGCAGGAAAAGCTGGTCAAAACCCTGCTGGCGTTTCGCCAGCTCATCGATGTGTTCGCGCCGCTGGGCTATCGCGCCTGTGCCACCAGCGCCCTGCGTGATGCCGCCAATGGTGCCGAAACCGTCGAGCGGGCGGCGACCCAGGCCGGCATCCGTCTGCAGATTATCGATGGCATGGAGGAGGCCCAGCTGGTGTTCGCCGCCCATGTGCAGGATCAGCTGACCGATGGTCGTCCCTATCTGTTTGTCGATGTCGGCGGTGGCAGTACCGAACTGCTGCTGTTTCAGAATCAGCAGATTCTGCAGAGCGCGTCCTTCAATATCGGCACCGTGCGCATGTTGCAGGACGCGGTGGACGCGGCGCAGTGGCAGGCCATGGAAGGCTGGTTGCGCCAGCATGTGGCGGCGCGGGCGGCCTGCGCCATTGGTTCGGGTGGCAATATCAACCGGCTCAACCGCATTGCCGGCCAGGACGCCAGGAAAGAGCTCAGCCGCAAATCGCTGCGTCGGACGCATGAGCAGCTGCGGGCGCTGTCGCTGGAGGCGCGCATGCAGCGCTATGGCCTCAAGCCCGATCGCGCCGATGTGATCGTGCCGGCGGGTGAGATCTATCTTAAGGTGCTGGAATGGGGCCGGATCGCCACCATGCATGTGCCCAAGTTTGGTCTGACCGACGGGCTGATTCGCCAGCAGTACGATGCTTGGTGCCAGACGGATGGCGCGGCGGCGGGAGGCTGTTGATGGGCGTGGAGATCGAACGCAAGTTCTTGCTCTGCGGTGACGGCTGGCGTCAGCAGGCGCGCAGCCGCCAGCGCCTGTGTCAGGGCTATCTGTGCAGCAGTGTCGAGCGCACGGTGCGGGTGCGGCTGGCCGGCGAGCAGGCCTGGCTGACCATCAAGGGGCCGACGCAGGGCCTGCGGCGGGCTGAGTACGAATATGCCATTCCCGCCACCGAGGCAGCGGAGTTGCTGCAGCTGTGCCAGCAGCCGCTGATCGACAAATGGCGCTATCTGGTGTGGTTGCAAGATCAGCTGTGGGAAATCGACGAGTTTCTGGGCGCCAACAGCGGCCTGCTGCTGGCCGAGATCGAACTGCCCCATGAGGATGCCGTTTTTGTTCGGCCGGACTGGCTGGGGCCGGAGGTCAGCGCTGCGGCCCGCTACAGCAATGCCTGTCTGCAGCAGCATCCCTACAGTGCCTGGTCTGCCGCTGAACGGGCCAACCCACAGGACTGAGTTTCGGCGTCACGCAGGCTTAGGCGGTTTTTCCACAGCCGCCGGACTTTTCCGCCCGTGGTAGTGTGCGCTGGGCAGGCTTTTACGGCTGTTGTCGGGTGGTCGTTCGGCGGTTTTCCCCGCCTGGTGTGGATAACTGGTCTGATAGCTGGCGAGCGCTGGTGGCAAAGGCCGCTGACAAGCCGCTTGATTGCAGATTGCCTAAAAAAAAGGCAGGGATCCAGGGGCTGGATGAGACGGCCCGCCAAAACCGGCACAAGGGAGGCTGCGCCATGAAGGGTCTGACCGTTGCATCGCTGGGGCTGGCGTGGCTGGGGCCAAGACGTGCCGCCGTTCGGGCCAGTGTGGCGCTGGTGGTAATGCTGGTGGTGGCTCTGCTGCTGCCGCTGACAGGCGCGGTGGCCGACGCCGGGCAGGAGATGGCGCTGGCTCAGCAGCTGCGCCGGCAGGCTTTGCCGCTCGATTTGGCTGATGAAGCCAGTCTCGCGCCGCTGCTGCGTCATTGCGACGCGGCGCGGCTGATTCTGCTGGGGGACGCTACCCATGGCAGTGAAGAGTTCTACCGTCTGCGCCGCCAGCTGTCGCTCGCGCTGATGGCGCATCAGCGGGTGGATTTTCTGGTGCTGGAGGCTGACGCCCACAGCTGCCTGGCGCTGGATGCCTATGTGCGGTTGCAGCCGGGCGCCCCCGCCAGTGCTATCGCGGCTTTGCGCCAGATGCCGGCGCGGCTGGGCTGGGTATGGCAGACGCGCGAGCTGGCTTTGCTGCTGGAGGACTTGCGCTGTCACAATGCCAGGCTGCCGGCCGGCCAGCGGGTGGCACTCTATGGCATGGACCTGCTTGATTACGACGGTGCCCTGTGCCAGCTGCAGACGCGCCTGGGACCCTTGCCGGCGCTGCGGCAGGTGCAGGAGTGTTTCGGGGTGGGGGCAGATCCGGATCGCTACGTACGGGCGCTGCTGGCCGGCACAGCCGACTGTCAAACCGAACTTGCCGCCCTGCGCCCGCTGCTGCCGTCGGCCGAACAGCTGTTTGTTCAGTGGCGCGGCGCCGAAACCCTCATCCGGCTGCGGCTGCTGCTGGGGCTGCAGGCGGCCGAAGCCTACTACCGGCGCCAGTTGCAGGATTCCGCCGCCGCCTGGAATCTGCGTGTGCGCCATTTCGCCGATCAGCTGCGTCTGCTGTTGCGCCATCACGGACCGGAGTCGCGCGCCCTGGTCTGGGCGCACAATACCCATGTTGGCGATGCCCGCTTTACCGCCATGCCCGACTGGGGCATGGTCAGTCTGGGGCAGTTGCTACGGCAGGAATGGGGCCCGGCGGCGGTCTTTCTGCTGGGTCAGACCGGTGCCCTTGGTCAGGTGCGGGCCAGTCGTGACTGGGGTGCGGCCGATGAGGTGCTGACGCTGGCGCCACCGCGAGCCGACAGTGTCGAGGCTTTGTTGCTTGCCAGCGGCCTGGCCACGGGTTTGTGGCTGTTCGCGGCCGCCGAGGCTGCCAGCCCGTTTGATGCGTGGCGCGACCAACGTGCTGTCGGCGTGGTGTATCGCCCTGAACGCGATGCGACCGATAATTATTTACCCAGTCGGCTGAGCCGACGTTATGACGCGCTGGTGTTTTTCCGCCAGCTGCAACCGACCACCCTGCTGGAAGGTCAGCTGCTGGAGAATCGGGCATGGCCTTAGGGCGGCACAGTCTCACCGTCGTGTGGTGCTGGAAGACAGGGTGTCGCTGGCCTCTGCGCCTGCTCGTTGTATTGCTGGTGCCTTTGGTGCTGGCGACTCTGCTGGCGGGCCGGGGCGGGGCGGAACAGCCGCCGCGGTTTGCCGATGGCTATGCCTTGCTGCGGGCCCATTACGAGGCCAGTGGCGGGCTGGCCCGCTGGCAGGCGCTGACCGGCAGTTACCAGCAGGGGCGCCTGCGTGTCGATGGCCTGAGCGGTTCGTTCCGCCAGTGGACAAGGCGACCGCTGCACAGTCGGCTGGTCGAGGATTTTGGTTTATTTTGTCAGGTGCAGGGCGATGATGGCGCGGTGGCCTGGTTCCAGGACGCCAATGGCCAGGTTGAGTTACGCCTTGATCCCGCCAGTCGGGTGCGACGCGAACTGGCGCGCCGGCTTGATGCCTTCGAGCATCTCGATCCGGCCTCGACGATTTTCCACCTGCAGCTTGAAGCGCCGCGCCTGCTGGCTGGGCGTCGTTGTCTGGTTGCGCGGCTGGAAAACTGCCTTAACAGTGATGTCAGCTGGTTCTTTTTCGATCCGGCCAGCCTCGAACTGGTGGCCAGCCGTACGCGCCAGCCGGATCTGGAGGTGGACAGCCGTTACGACGATTACCGCTGGCAGGATGGCCTGCGGGTGGCATTTCATCAGGTCGATCATATCGCGCCGCGCGACAAACGCCGCGAAATCTGGCTGACGCGGTTGGATTGGCAGGCGCCGGACGACGCGGCTATTTTTGCCGTGCCGCCACCGGCCACCGCGCCGCTGCGCTGGCCGCTGGCAGCGGCGCCCTGCTGCCTGCCGTTTTTGGCGGTGGAGGGCGGCATCTATCTGCCGGTCAGTGTTTGTGGCGACCGGCGCTGGTGGCTGCTGGACAGCGGTGCCGGTCATTCGGTGATCGATCAGGACTATGCCCGTCAGCTCGGTCTGCTGCCCCAGGGCCGCATCGCCGGTTTTGGCTTTGGCGGCAACTTCGCCCTGCAGCTGGCCAGCGTGCCGGGGCTGGTGCTGGGCCGGTCGACCGATCCTCTAAGAGTGGGACCGCAGCTGCTGGTCAGCGTTGCCGGTCTGACTCGCCACAGCTACGAGCCGCAGATTCACGGCATTCTCGGCTATGATTTTCTGAGCCTGTTTGTTGTTCAGGTCGACTATGCCGCTCAGCAGGTCTGCCTGTATCCGCAGGAGGCGTCCCTGCCGCAGCTGCCCTGGCAGGAGGCGCCGCTGCTTTATCGCATGTTCTGTCTGCCGGGCTGCCTCGATGACGTTATGGCTGGTCGGTTCAGCCTCGATCTCGGTGCCGAGCGCAGCAGTCTGCATCATCCGTTCAGTCTGCGGCACCAGCTGCTGCGCCGTCCGGGCATCGAACAGGTCAGCCTAGGTCTTGGCGGTCTGAGTTTTGAACGCCAGATGCGTTTTGATCGGCTGCAGCTGGCCGGTCAGCTGGTGGAGCGACCCTTGCTGGGGGTGGCGCTGGAGGCCCGGGGCACGGCCGGTCACGGGGAACTGGCCGGCAATCTGGGCGGCGACATCCTGCGTCGCTTCGATCTGTGGCTTGACTATCGGCATCAGCGGGTCGCGTTGCTGCCTGGCGGCCGCTTCACCGAACCGCCGCAGGCCGATCCCGTTGGCTTGCTGATCGGCCGCGCCGACAATGGTTTGCCGATGGTGTCCTATGTGGCGCCGAACGGTCCGGCCGCGGCTGCCGGTTTCGTTGCCGGTGATGCGATTATCGCCATTGATGGTCTGGCCATTGCCCGCTATGCCGGGGTGCGGGCCGTGCGGGCGCTGCTGGGGCAGGCGGGCCGCTGTCTGATTTTTGACCTGCAGCGTGGTGACCAGCGGTTGCAGCGCGAACTCTGCCTGCCGGCCTTGCCCACTGCAGAGGCCAGTGCCGAAAAAAAACTCCCTCCTGTCCTTGAAAACTCCTTGCTGCCAGCTAATTTGTAGTCAGTTGAAAACGGGCTCGCCCTGCCGGCAGGGGCTGGTCTGCCTGGTTGATTGACGGCCGGCGGCGAGACCGGGCAGCAGAAACCCTGTTCAGCGAAAGGAGGACAACCATGTCACTGGTCAGATGGGATCCCTGGCGGGAAATGGAAGCACTGGTGGACCGTTACAACCGGGCCCTGGGGCTGATGCCTGCTGGCGGTCAGGAGGAGATGCGCAAGGGCGACTGGTCGCCCCGGGTCGATATTGCCGAAACCGGCGACGCCTTCATCATCAAGGCGGAAATTCCCGACGTGCAGAAAGAGGATGTCAAGGTCACGCTGGAAAATGGCGTGCTGACACTACAGGGGGAACGGCGGCAGGAAACAGAGGAAAAAGGCAAGACCTTCCACCGCGTTGAGCGGCTTTATGGCGTGTTCAACCGCAGCTTTTCCCTGCCCGACAGCGTTTCACCCGAAGGCATCAAGGCCAGCTTCAAGGACGGCATGCTGACGGTTACCCTGACCAAGCGCAAGGAAACCCAGCCCAAGGCCATTGAGGTGAAGATCGACAACTAGCCGGCAAGGGCGCCTGGTGGCTCTTGATCGGGTGGCTAGGTGATAGTCGCCTGCATCCCGGGGCAACGGACGGTGGGGCACAGACCCGGCCGTCCGTTTTTTTTCTGCCCGCTGTCAGCCGTAGCGGCGCGGCTCGGCGTTGCCTGCCGGCGGCGTACCTGTGTATACTGTCAACCGTTTGCCCTGCGGCAGGGCTCTCTCGCCCACTGTCCGTTGTTTTTCACTTCTTTCTGATGTCTTCTTTTGTTGCCGAGGTTTTATTTTCCCGATGGATACCTTCAGTCATGCCCTGTGGGGCCTGGGACTGTTCGGCCAGCGCGGCCGGGCAGGTCTGGCGCTGCTGTTCGGCGCTCTGCCGGATCTGATCTCCTTCGCGCCTTTTTTGCTGTGGCGGCTGGTGACGGGGCGCTGGACGCCGGGTAAGCCTCCACTGGAGATTCTGCCGGACTGGCTGCTGTTCAATTATGCCCTGGGGCACAGCGCCCTGGTGGCGGGCTGCGCCGTGCTGCTGCTGTGGTGCTGGCGGCCGGAACTGGGTTTTGTCGCCTGTGGCTGGCTGTTTCACATTGTGCTCGATTTTCCCTTTCATAGTGCCGACTACTTTCCGACCCAGCTGCTGTGGCCGCTGAGCGATTTCGCCTTCGACGGGATTCCCTGGAGCCGGCCCTGGATCTGGTATCCCAATCTGGTCGGCGTGCTGGCGTTGTTGGTCTGGCGTCTGGGCCAGCGGCGCCGGCGCCGCATGACCGGAAAACTCTGATTGCGAGGTGTTGTGTGAAAGACGTTCCGATGCGGGTTTTCTCCCGGCCGGCCGGGCGGCTGATGGTTGTTCTGGTCCTGGCCATCGCGGTGATGGGGCTGTCGGCCTGTGGTCTGCCGCGGCTGGACAGCCAGCTGCAGCAGAGCCTGCTGGAGCAGGATGATGTCGAACTGGTACGCGCCGGCGCGCCGGCCTATCTGCTGCTGATTGACAGCCTGATTGCCGGCGACCCGACAGAGGCGCGTTGGCTGATACAGGGCGCCCGCCTCTACAGTCTTTACGCCGCAGCCTTTGTCGAGGAGGGCGAACGCGCCCGCCGGCTGACAGCGCGGGCCTTTGACTATGGCCAGCGAGCGCTCTGTGCCCGCTGCCGTGCCGGTTGCGGCCTGGCGGAGTTGTCGCCGGCGGATTTTGCCACGCGCCTACAGGCGCTCGACGCTGCTGAGGGTGATGCCCTGCTGGCCTTTTGCCAAAGCTGGCTGGCTTGGTGTCAGGCCCACAAGGGCGATTTGCGGGTGCTGGCGGTATTGCCACGGTTGCAACAAACACTGGAGTATCTGGTGACCCTGGATACGCCGGCGGCGGGCAGCGAGGCCTGGCAGTATCTCGGGATTCTTCACAGCCTGCGGCCGGCGGCGCTGGGCGGCGATCCGCAGCGGGCCCGCTGCTGTTTCGAACAGGCGCTGTGCCTCGGCGGTACTGGCGATCTGACCGTCAAGGTGGCCTATGCTCGCTATTATGCCCGCCTGCTGTACGACCGTGAACTGCATGACCGCCTGCTGCACGAGGTGTTGCAGGCCGATCCGCGGGTGGCCGGTCGCACCCTGCCGAATGTGCTGGCGCAGCAACAGGCCCGCCAGCTGCTGGACAGCGCCGATGGTTATTTCTGACCCCCGCTACCAAGGAGAAATCGAATGCGAAAAACCCTGCTGTGGTTTGGTCTGACCCTGACGCTGCTGCAACCGCTGGCGGTGCTGGCGGCGACCGAGATCAAGATTGCGACGGTGGCGCCGGAAGGGTCGGACTGGATGGTGCGCATGCGCCAGAGTGCCGAGCGGATTGCCCAGCGCAGCCAGGGGCGGGTCAACCTGAAGTTTTATGGTGGCGGCGTGATGGGTAACGAGGCCAGCGTGCTGCGCAAGATGCGAGTCGGTCAGCTGCAGGGTGGTGCTTTTACCTCGGGGGGATTGGCGCGAATCCATAAGGATTTGCAGCTTTACGGTCTGCCGCTGCTGGCCCGTTCGGCCGCCGAGATGGCATGCCTGCGCGCCGTCCTCGATGAGGAACTGCAGCAGCGGCTGGAACAGTGTGGCTATATTGGCTTTGGTTTTGCCAGTGGTGGTTTCGCCTGTCTGTTCAGTGGTCAGCCCATTGAGCGGGTCGAACAGCTGGCCGGCCTGAAGCTGTGGGTGCCCGAGGGTGATCAGATCAGTTACGCGGTGTTGCAGGCTCTGGGGCTGGCGCCGGTGACCCTGCCGCTATCCGATGTCATGACCGGCCTGCAGACCGGCCTGCTCGACGTGGTGGCTACCTCGCCACTTGGCGCCCTGGCTTTCCAGTGGTACAGCCAGGTGAACTGCATGACCGAGATGCCGCTGGCCTATGTCTACGCTGCCCTGGTGATTGATAAGCGCACCATCGAACGGCTGACGGCAGAGGATCGGCAGTTGCTGCGTGATGAACTCGAAGCGGTTTATCGTGCCATCGATGGCCAGGCCGTTGCCGACAACGAAGCCGCCCTGCAAGTGCTGGTGCAGCAGGGTTTGCAGCGGGTGACGCCGGCAGCGGGTGAATTGGAACGCTGGAGCGCGGTGGCGACCGAGGTGTCCGACCGTCTGGCCGACAATGGCCAGCTGTCGCCTGAACTGTATTGCAAGGCCCGCGCGCGGTTGCAACAGTGCCGGCAGCAGGTTCCCGCTCAATGAAGTGGCTGCAGCAGGGGCGGGCCGTGGCCGAGAGGCTGGAGCGGCTGTTGCTGAGTCTGCTGCTGCTGGCCTTGGCCGGCCTGGCACTGTTGCAGATTATGCAACGCAATCTGCTGGGCAGCGGCTTTGTCTGGAGCGATGAATTGTTGCGTCTGCTGGTGCTGTGGCTTTGCCTCGCCGGGGCCATGCGGGCCAGCCGGCACGGCAGTCATATTCGCATGGATCTGCTGGCCCGCTGGCTGCCGCCGGCCGGGCAGCGTGTTGTCGTGCGGCTGGTGCAGGCTGTCACGGCGCTGGTCTGTCTGCTGCTGGCCTGGCATGGCGGCCGCTTTGTGCGGCTGGAGGCGGAATTCGCCAGCCAGGTGCTGGGTGGCTGGCCGGCCTGGTGGTTCCAGAGTATTGTGCCGCTGGCCTTTGCGGTGATGGCCTGGCGTGCCGTGCTGCTGATGCTGTGGCCGCAGCGGGCCGAAACGTTTGAAGGTTCGGCTGATGCCTTGCCGCTGCCGGCCGACCGGACCGGCGAGGGGGCACCATGACCTGGCTGGTGCCGCTGGCCCTGGTGCTGCTGACGCTGCTGGGCATGCCGCTGTTTGCCGTGATCGGCGCGGCGGCCCTGTGGGCTTTTCATCTGGCCGGTGTCGATCTGGCTGTGGTGCTGATCGAGTTTTATCGCATCGCTGAAATGCCGGTGTTGCTGGCCATTCCGCTGTTCACCCTGGCGGGTTATCTGCTCAGTGAAAGTGGTGCGCCGGCCCGCCTGGTGGCTCTCAGCCAGGCACTGCTGGGCTGGCTGCCGGCCGGTCTGGCATTGGTGGCGCTGGCCGCCAGCGCGTTTTTTACCGCCTTTACCGGCGCCTCCGGCGTTACCATTGTGGCGTTGGGGGCACTGCTGTATCCGGCCTTGCGCCAGGACGGCTACGATGAAAGCTACAGCCTGGGGCTGGTGACCACCTCCGGCAGTCTGGGCCTGCTGTTTGCGCCCTCCCTGCCGCTGATTCTGTACGCCATTGTGGTTCAGCAACTTAACATCGCCCCGGCCGTCAGCGTCGAGGCGCTGTTTCGTGCCGGTATCCTGCCGGGCCTGCTGATGCTGGCGCTGCTCGGTGGCTGGAGTATCTGGCGCGAAAGGCATCGGCGGACGCCACTGACCTTCGACGCGGCGCGTCTGCGCCGGGCTTTGCGGGCGGCCCTGTGGGAATTGCCGCTGCCGCTGGTGGTGCTGGGGGGCATTTACAGCGGTTATTTCGCCGTTTCCGAAGCGGCGGCGGTCACTTTGGCCTATGTGTTTGTGGTCGAGGTGCTGGTGCTGCGCGAGATCCCGCTGCGGCGTCTGGCGGAGATCTGCGAACGGGCGCTGGTGCTGGTAGGAGGGATTCTGCTGATTCTGGGGCTGTCGCTGGCCTCAACCACGGCGCTGATCGATGGCGGGGTGCCGGAGCGGCTGTTCACCCTGGTACAGAGCCAGGTCGACAGCCGGCTGGGATTTCTGTTGCTGCTCAACCTGTTTTTGCTGCTGCTCGGCGCGTTGCTCGATATCTTCAGTGCCCTGGTGCTGGTGGTGCCGCTGATCCTGCCGGTGGCGCTGGGTTACGGTGTCGATCCGGTCCATTTGGGGATCATTTTTCTGGCCAACATGCAGATCGGCTATCTGACACCGCCGGTGGGCATGAACCTGTTTATCGCCAGCTACCGCTTCAAGCGGCCGGTGGTCGCGCTTTATCGCGCCAGTTGGCCTTTTCTGCTGCTGCTGTTGCTGAGTCTGCTGCTGATCACCTATGTGCCGCTGTTGTCGCTGGGGCTGCTGTAA
This sequence comes from Desulfuromonas thiophila, assembly GCF_900101955.1. Taxonomy (NCBI): domain Bacteria; kingdom Pseudomonadati; phylum Thermodesulfobacteriota; class Desulfuromonadia; order Desulfuromonadales; family Desulfuromonadaceae; genus Desulfuromonas; species Desulfuromonas thiophila. Next base: position 32,560 of record NZ_FNAQ01000009.1, read on the forward strand.
TCACCGCCGGTGGCGTCAGGGCAGCAGCGGCAGCAGATAGAGCAGGGCGGTCAGACTCAGGGCGCTCAAGGCCGTGGTGGCGATGATGGCACTGGCCAGCAGATCAGGCCGGGTGCCGAAACGCAGGGCGTAGAGTAGCGGCAGCACCGCTGCCGGGGTGCTGGTCTGCAGCAACAGCACGTCGCGTAACAACCCTTCGATCTGCAGCAGGCGGCACAGGCCGTACCCCACCAGCGGGCCGATCAGCAGGCGCAGACTGATGGCGGCCGGCAACAGCCGCCCGACCTGTTGCCAGCGGCTGCGGGCCATCTGCATGCCGAGCAGCAGCAGCATCACCGGTACGGCGGCCTGCCCGAGCAGATCGACGGGACGCAGCAGCCAGGCCGGTGGCTGCAGATGCAGGGCTTGTAGCAGCAGCGCCAGCAGGGCGGCATGGATGATCGGTACCTGCAGACTGTTGCGCAGGGCGCTGCGCCAGTCGGCCTGGCTGCCCTGGGCGATGACGATGGCCAGGCTGCCGAGAGGCAGGGAAAACAGCACGAAGACCAGGATCGAGGTGGCGACGGCGGCTTCGCCGAAGGCGAAATAGACCAGCGGCAGACCGAAATTGCCGATATTCATCATGGCGGCGGCCAACGTCAGGGCCCGCCGGCTGTCGCCATCGCAGCCCAGCAGACGGCCGGTCAGGCCGGCCAGCAGCAACATGATGGCCAGATACAGCAGCATGTAGAGGCTGATCCGGCCCAGTGCGCTGCCATCGAGGGGCTGTTTGATCAGGGCGCTGAAGGTCAGGGCCGGGGCGAACAGGTAAAGGGCGCTGATGGTCAGCGGTTGCAGGTCGAGGCGGGCGCGCCGCTGCAACAGGGCGCCGCACAGCACGATCAGGAACACCGGGGCGAGAATGTCGAGAAAACGCATGCGAAATCCTCGTTTCAGGCCGCATCGGCCCGCTGCGCGGCGGCTGTTTTGCAATTGACAGCCAAGCGCCATTGCTGATTTAATTCGGCCTTGGTTTTTGCCACCGGCAGCCTTGGCAAGCCGGTTTACCGCCTTTTCCGAACAGGAGGAATGGTTCCATGATGAATCCACTGGCGCAAGAATTGAATGAAATGCTGGCGAAGAGTAACCCCTACGTCCTTGAAATGCTATCGAATCTTGGCAAGAATCTGTTTTTCCCCAAAGGGATTCTGACCCAGTCGGCCGAGGCCAAGGAAAAGGCGCACCGTTTCAACGCCACCATCGGTATCGCCACCGAAAACGGCGGCCCCATGTACCTGCAGTGCATCCAGGACAAGTTGTCCGCCTTCGATCCGAAGGATATCTATCCCTATGCGCCGCCGGCCGGCCGCATGGATCTGCGCCAGGCCTGGCGCGACAAGATGCTGCGCGAGAATCCCAGCCAGCAGGGCAAGCATTTTGGCATGCCGATTGTTACCAGCGCCCTGACCCATGGTCTGTCCATCGTGGCCGACCTGTTTGTCGATGCCGGCGACCAGATGGTGCTGCCCGACATGCTGTGGGGCAATTACAACCTGACCTTCACCACTCGCTGCGGCGCGGTGATCAAGAAATATCCAACCTTTACCGTTGAGGGTGGCTTCAATGTGCCGGCCTTCAAGGCCGAGCTGCAGAACGTTGCCGCGGAAAAAGGCAAGGCCATCGTGCTGCTGAACTTCCCCAACAATCCCAGCGGCTACACCCCGACGGTGGCCGAGGGCGACGCCATTGTTGCTGCCATCAAGGAGGTGGCCGAGGACGGCTGCAATCTGGTGGTGATCACCGACGACGCTTATTTTGGCCTGTTCTATGAGGATTCGCTTAAGGAGTCGCTGTTCGGCAAGCTGGCCAACCTGCATCCGCGGATTCTGACAATCAAGCTGGATGGTGCTACCAAGGAGGAATACGTCTGGGGTTTCCGCACCGGCTTCATCACCTACGCCGACGGCAGCAAGGACGCCAACGAGGCGGTGCTGACGGCGCTGGAAAAGAAAACCCTCGGCTGCATTCGCGCCACCATCTCCAACTGTGCCCATCCGGGCCAGACCTTCGTTCTCGAAGCGTTGAAGTCGCCGGATTTTGTGGCCCAGAAGCAGCAGAAGTTTGAGGTTATGAAAGGCCGCGCACTGCAGGTCAAGAAGGTGCTCAACAGCGGCAAGTACGACAGCGCCTGGAGCTATTATCCGTTCAATTCCGGTTACTTCATGTGCCTGAAACTCAACAGCGTGCCGGCCGAAACCCTGCGCGTGCATCTGCTCGACAAATATGGTGTCGGCACCATTGCTACCGGCAAGACCGACCTGCGCATCGCTTTCTCCTGCATTGCCGAGGAGGATATCCAGGAACTGTTCGACCTGATTTTCCAGGCGGTGCAGGACCTGAGCCGCTAAGGGTTTGTTGTTTACGGGATCTTCAAGCCCGCCGCATCGGCGGGCTTTTTTATGCTGCAGTGGTCAGTGTGCTGCTGATCAGGCGCTTGGGGTTGACGGGAGTCCGAGAGGGAACATGGAGTTTTTCTGGTCATTGATCGGCGTCCTGCTGGTGGTCGAGGGTATTCCCTGGTTCCTGTCGCCGCTGACCATGAAGCGGTTGCTGGTGCAGTTGTTGCCGGTGCCGGTGCGTCATCTGCGGCTGTTGGGATTGCTGCTGATGCTGGCGGGTTTGCTGACTCTCTACTGTGCCCGCCACATCCTCGGGGGATAGGGCCATGCGGCTGACGGATTTTGATTATGCGTTACCGGCCGAGCTGATTGCCCAGCAACCGGCCGAGCGGCGCGACGCCAGCCGACTGCTGGTGCTTGACCGCGCCAACGGCAGCTGTCGGAGCGACTGGTTCAGTCATATTGCCAGCTACTTCCGGCCCGGCGATGTGCTGGTGCGCAACGATACCCGGGTGATCCCGGCGCGACTGCTGGGGCGCAAGGACAGTGGCGGCCGGGTCGAGGTTTTTCTGGTGCGGCAGTTGAGCGCCGCTGCCGACGGTCTTTGCTGGCGCTGTCTGACGCGCAGCTCCAAGCCGGTACGGCCGGGTCAGCTCCTGTATTTTGCCGAGGGGCTTAAGGCCAGCGTGCTGGCGCTGGGGGAGGCAGGAGAGCGCGACCTCTGTTTCCACCATGCCGGTGATTTTTCCGCGCTGCTCGACCGCATCGGTCAGGTGCCGTTGCCGCCCTATATCACCCGCCCGGCCGAAGCGGACGACCGCGAACGCTATCAGACCACCTTTGCGCGTGTGCCCGGCGCCGTGGCGGCACCGACGGCGGGGCTGCATTTCACGCCGGAATGCTTTGCCCGACTGGAACGGTTGGGGGTTGAGCTGTGCAACCTGACGCTGCATGTCGGGCTGGGCACCTTTTTACCGGTACGGGTGGAAGATCCGCGTCATCACCGCATGCACGAGGAGGCCTATGCCGTGCCGGAGGCCACTGCCGCGACCATTAATCGCGCCCGCGCTGAAGGACGGCGGATTGTGGCCCTGGGCACCACCGTGGCCCGCACCCTCGAAGCCGCCAGCATGGCTGACGGCCATTTGCGGACTGGTGACGGGCTGACGGATATCTTCATCTATCCCGGCTACCGTTTTCGTCAGGTCGACGCTCTGGTGACCAACTTTCACCTGCCGCAATCGACCCTGCTGATGCTGGTCTGTGCCCTGGCCGGACGCGAGGCGGTGCTGGCCGCCTATGCCCGGGCGGTGGCCGAAGGCTACCGGTTTTTCAGTTATGGCGACTGCATGTTTATTCAGTGATTGCAGTGGTTTGAGGTCTGTTTTTAAGGTTTTTTCGCGAAAAGGCTTAAGGTGATGACGTCCTACGAATTGCTCTGTCGTGATCCCAGCAGTGCCGCCCGCCGGGGACGGTTGCAAACCCGCCGGGGACCGGTGGAGACGCCGGCTTTCATGCCGGTTGGTACCCAGGGTACCGTCAAGGCCATGCTGCCGGAAACCCTGCAGGAACTGGGCGCGCAGATCCTGCTGGGCAACACCTACCATCTGTTTCTGCGCCCCGGCCATGAACGTATTGCCCGCCTGGGTGGTCTGCACCGTTTCATGCACTGGGATGGCCCGATTCTGACCGACAGCGGCGGCTTTCAGGTGTTCAGCCTGGGCAAGTTGCGCAAGATTGATGAGGCGGGGGTGCGCTTTCAGTCGCATCTTGACGGCAGTGCCCAGGTGTTGACGCCGGAATCCTCCATCGCCATCCAGCAGGCGCTCGATTCGGATGTCATCATGGTGTTCGACGAGTGTATTCCCTATCCGGCCGAACGGGCCTATGTCGCTGACTCGACGGCGCGTTCGATGCGCTGGGCCGCCCGTTGCAAGGCGGCTCACCAGCCCGACGGCAGTGCGCTGTTCGGCATCGTGCAGGGTGGCATGCACGCCGATCTGCGCCGCCGCAGTGTCGAGGAGTTGCTGGCGATCGGTTTCGATGGCTATGCCCTGGGCGGTCTGTCGGTGGGTGAGGAAGCAGCGCTGATGTATCAGGTAATGGACTGGACGCTGCCGTTGCTGCCCGACAGTCAGCCGCGCTATGTCATGGGGGTTGGTACACCGGAAAATCTGGTCGAGGGTGTCCGTCGCGGGGTCGATCTGTTTGACTGCGTCATGCCGACGCGTAACGCCCGCAATGGCGTGCTGTTCACCCATTTCGGCCGTCTGAGCATCAAACAGGCTCGCTACCAGGATGATGCCGGTCCCATTGATCCCGCGTGCGACTGCTATGTCTGCCGCCATTACAGCCGCGCCTATCTGCGCCATCTGTATCAGTGCAACGAGATTCTGGCGGCCATGCTCAACACCCATCACAACCTGCACTATTATCTCGGCCTGATGGCGCGCATGCGCCAGGCCCTTGAACAGGGCCGTTTTGCCGCCTTCTGTCAGGATTTCTATCAGCGGCGCAGCTCCGCTGAGACGGACTGCGGGTGAAATTGTTGAAAAGCGGCGCCTGACAGGCTATAAACAGGAGCCTTATCCGTTATTCACGCATCCAAGGAGGAACGACACATGGCTTCAACCGTTTACGCGATGGCAGGTCAGCCCGGCCAGGCCGGTTCGGCTCAGGGCTACGAAGGGATCATCATGCTGGTGATCATGTTCGCCATCTTCTATTTTCTGCTCATCCGGCCGCAGCAGAAGCGGGCCAAGGAGCATCGCAAGCTGCTTGACAGCCTCAAGGCCGGTGATCAGGTCATCACCGCCGGCGGTATTCATGGCCGTATCGTGACGGTGCAGGAGCAGGTGGTAACACTGGAGGTTGACAAGGGTGTCAAGATTCGTCTCAGCCGCGCCTCTGTCACCGGCATCGATCCGACGGCGGCCAGCTAGCAATTTTTTGTCTGCTGCCTGAAGGCGCTGGCCTCCACCGGCGCCTTTTTTCATGCCGTGCGGTTGTAAACTGACTGTTCTGTCGGCTTTTATTCCTTATCCTTTGCGAAGGAGTCTGTAACGACCATGTCCAACAGCATCAAACTGCGGGGGACGCTGATCCTGTTCTGCCTGGTGCTGGCGCTGATGTCGCTGGCGCCGACCCTGATGAACGACAAGCTGCCGGCCTGGTGGCGCAACGCTTTTGATCCCATCCATCTCGGTCTTGATCTGCAGGGTGGCATGCATCTGGTTCTGGGGGTTGATGTCGACAAGGCGGTGGAAAGCCGCCTCGACAGCCTGGTTGACCAGGTCGATGTGCTGCTGCGGGAGAAGGACGTGGTGTTCCGGCGGCTGGAGCGCCTGCCGGGCGAGCGACTGGCGGTAACGGTGTACGACGAAGAGGGCGAGCGGCAGGTCGATGCGCTGATGCGCGAGCAGTTTCCTTCCCTTGAACCGCTGACCGTTGCCAGTGAGAGCGGTTACATTCAGAAAAACTATCGCTTTACCGCCAGCCAGATTGACGAGATCAAGGACTATGCCGTGCGTCAGGCGCTGGAAACCCTGCGTAACCGTGTTGACCAGTTCGGTGTCAGCGAACCGCTGCTGCAGCGTCAGTCCGACAACCGTATTCTGATACAGCTGCCGGGGGTCAAGGATCCCCAGCGCGCGATCGACCTGCTGGGCAAGACCGCCCGTCTCGAATTCAAGCTGGTCGCCGAAGGGATCGACGTTGCTCAGGCCCAGGCCGGCCAGCTGCCGGCTGGCAACCGTTTGCTGTATGAGCGGCGGGTCGATCCGCGCACCGGCGCGGTGACCGAGATTCCGCTGGTGGTGCAGGAGCGGGCCGTTATTACCGGCGATCTGCTGTCCGATGCTCAGGTGCGGATCGATACCCGCTTCAACGAGCCCTATGTCGCCATCGATTTCAACGCTGTTGGCGCTCAGCGTTTCGATCAGATCACTGCCGCCAATGTGGGCAAGCGCATGGCCATTGTGCTGGATGACACCATCTATTCAGCGCCGACCATCCGTGAGCGCATTGCTGGCGGCAGCGCCCAGATCAGTGGCTCGTTCACCGAACAGGAAGCCACCGATCTGGCCATCGTGCTGCGTGCCGGTTCGCTGCCGGCGCCCGTGCAGATCCTGGAAAACCGCACCGTCGGACCTTCCCTCGGCATGGATTCCATTGAGCAGGGACTGCGCTCGGTACTGATCGGCGGGCTGCTGGTGGTGGCGCTGATGCTGCTGTACTACCGTGCCAGCGGGCTGGTGGCCAATCTGGCGCTGGTGCTGAATCTGGTGTTCATTCTGGCACTGTTGTCGCTGCTTAAGGCGACTCTGACGCTGCCCGGTTTGGCCGGTATCGTGCTGACCGTCGGCATGGCGGTGGACGCCAACGTGCTGGTGTTCGAGCGCATTCGTGAGGAACTGCGCCATGGCAAGTCGCCACGGCTGGCCATTGATGCCGGTTACGCCCGTGCCTTCGTGACCATTGTCGATGCCAATATCACCACCCTGATTGCCGCGCTGGTGCTGTTCCAGTTTGGTACCGGACCGGTGAAGGGGTTTGCCGTTACCCTCAGTATCGGTATTCTGGCATCGATGTTCACGGCGATCTTTGTGACCCGTTTTATTTTCGATTTCGTCCTTGCCGGCCGCAAGGTCAAAGAACTGAGCATTTAAGGAGCTCTTCATGGAACTGATCAAGCCCGGTATCAATCTTGATTTTGTCGGCAAGCGGCGTCTGGCCTATATTGTTTCCGCGCTGCTGATTCTGATCGGTCTGATGGCGCTGATTGGCCGTGGTGGTCCGACCTATGGAGTCGATTTCGCTGGTGGTACCCTGGTGCAGCTGCGCTTCAACGCACCAACGGACGCGGCTGCCATCAAGCAGCAGTTGCAGCAGCCCGATCTGCTGCCGGCGGCGACGGTGCAGCGGTTTGGCGAGGACGGTAACGAGTTTTTGGTGCGTGCCCAGGAAACCAGCAGTGATCTTGAGGTGTTGTCCCAGCGTATCGCGACGGCGCTGGAGCAGCATTACGGTGCCGGTGCGGTGGAAGTGCGCCGCACCGAGATGGTTGGCCCGCAGGTGGGCAAGGAACTGCGCCAGAAGGGCCTGATGGCGGTACTCTATGCCATGATCGGTATTCTGGTCTATATCACCTGGCGTTTCGAACTGCGCTTTGCCATTGGCGCCATTGTCGCCCTGGCGCATGATGTGCTGATCACCCTTGGCGCCTTTGCCCTGACCGGCCGCGAGATCGACCTGCCGATCATTGCCGCCTTTCTGGCCATTATCGGTTATTCTCTCAATGACACCATCATTGTCTACGACCGTATTCGTGAAAATACCGGACCACAGTCCCACGAACCGGCGGTTTTTGCCGGGCTGGTCAATCGCAGCATTAATGAAACCCTGTCGCGTACCCTGCTGACCTCCGGCACGACCCTGATCGTGATTCTGGCCCTGTTCATCTTTGGTGGCGGAGTGATCCATAACTTTGCTTTTGCCCTGCTGGTGGGGGTGGTGGTTGGTACCTATTCCTCCATTTTTGTGGCCAGCCCGGTGCTGCTGACTTGGCAGAAGCGGGCGGCGCAGAGAGTCTAGAGTGCCTGGAGCTGTTGCATTGACATCTGTAGTTTCGCGTGGGGGCTGGCTTTGCTGGCCCCTGTTCGTTTGTTGGCTGGCGGGTCTGATGGGTTGCGGTTGGCCTGCTGCTCTGTGCGTGGCTGGCCGGTGTCGCCAGCGGGTGCTGTGGTCATGATGCGGCCCTGTGACGCGCCCGTCTGGTTGCCGCGCCCGCCGCTGCCCCCCCTGACCGGACCGGATGGCGCTACTGGTCCATTACAGGCCCAGCTACTGGCGTTGCGGGGTGTGGCCGCGGCTGAAGATGCCCGCCTGTTTCTGCTGGGTCGGCTCAAGGACCTGCCCGATCCTGACCTGTTGCCGGACATGGCCGTGGCCGTGGCACGGCTGCAGCAGGCGTTGGCGACGGGTGAGACCATCGCTGTTCATGGTGATTACGATGTCGATGGCATCAGCGGCACGGCGTTGCTGTGTGAAGGACTGCGACAACTCGGTGGCCGGGTGGAATACCACATCCCCTTGCGTCTGCGCGATGGCTATGGTCTGTGCGGCGAGGCTCTGCGGCAGGCGGCGGCCCGGGGCGTACGGCTGGTGGTTTCGGTTGATTGCGGCACCAGCGCCCTGGCCGAGGCGCAGCTCAGTGCTGAATTGGGGATGGATCTGATCGTGACGGATCATCACCAGCCGCCGGAGAAGTTGCCCGAGGTGCTGGCCTGCATCAATCCCTGGCGCACCGACAGCGCCTATCCGTTCCAGCCGCTGGCAGGTGTCGGTGTTGCCTTTATGTTGCTGTTGGCACTGCAACGGCAACTGCGCCTTGCCGGGCAGCTGCCCCAACCGGCGCCCGATGCACGGCTGTTGCTTGACCTGGTGGCCCTGGGCACCATTGCCGATCTGGTGCCGTTGACCGGCGTTAATCGCCTGCTGGTGCGGGTCGGACTGGAGCTGCTGCAACAGCAGCCGCGCGCAGGATTGGCCGAGCTGTTGCGTCTGGCTGGGGTTGACCGGGTCAGCGCCGGCGTTGTCGGTTTCAAACTGGCACCGCGGCTCAACGCCGCCGGCCGGCTGGCCGATGCCGCAGCGGCGGTGGAACTGCTGTTGAATCGTCAGCCTGCTGAGGTCGCCCCCCTGGCCCAACAGCTTGATGGCTGCAATCGTCAGCGCCAGCAGATCGAGGCGGAAACCTTCGCCCAGGCTATCGCCCGGGTCGAGGCCGAATTGCCGGCCTCAAGCCGCAGCATTGTGCTGGCCGATAGCCGCTGGCATGCTGGCGTTATCGGTATCGTGGCCAGCCGGCTGGTGGAACGCTATCACCGGCCGGTGGTGCTGATTGCGCTGGCGAACGACTTGGCAGCGGGCGAGGGGGAGGGCAAGGGCTCGGCTCGTTCGATTCGCGGCTTTCATCTCTATCAGGCCCTGCAGGGTTGTCATCAGCATCTGCTGGGTTATGGTGGTCATGCTGCGGCTGCCGGTCTGCGCCTGCAGCCGCAGCGGCTGGCCGCTTTTGCCGAGGCGTTCGAACAGCAGGCGTGCGCTGCCCTGCAGCCGCAGGATCTGCAGCCGCGGCGGCTGTTCGATCTGGAGGTGCAGCTCGACGAACTGCACGAAGACAGCTGGCGCCAGATCACGGCGCTGGCACCCTTTGGCATGGGCAATCCTGAACCGCTGTTTCTCTGCCGTGATCTGCGGATCTGCCAGCTGCGTACGCTGAGCGGCGGTCGCCATGCCCGTTTTGTGCTGCAGCAAGGTGGCTACAGCCTGCCGGCCATTGCCTTTGATGTCGCCGAGCGCCTGACGGAACTCAATCGTCCTGTTGATGTTCTTTGCCAGTTGCAGATCAACCGCTGGCGCGAGCGCGAAACCCTGCAGCTGCTGGTCCGCGACTTCCGGCCGGCTGGCAGTACGCTGCAGACCGGGCAAACACCGGCCGCCCTGGACGGGGATTTTTTCCTTGATCGGGTTTGATCCTTGACGCCAGCAACGCAAAAGTGCGAGAACTGCGGGGGTACGGGAATCCTTGGTGCCTGACCGGTTCCTGTGCTGTCACGCCGCCCAGTTTCCCTGTTTTCCTGTCCTTCGCCGCCGCGAAAGAGGCCGTCATGTGTCTGTTGACCCTGAGCTGCCGGGAACATTCCCTCGAATACTCCCTATTTGCCACCCCTGAACTCACTGCCTTGGCCTGGGGTACCGTCGAAGGTATCGGTACCGGCTTGCCGGTGCGGCTGCAGTATGACTATGGCTCGCCGGTCGCGTGCGGCGCGACACCTCAGCTCGACAGCCTTGTCGAGGCTTTAGCCTATGTGTTGCAGCGACTTTATTCGGCCAGCGAGGGTGGCCCGCTGGTGCCGGGACGCGATATCCGGGCGGTGGGACATCGGGTGGTGCACGGCGGCGAACGCTTTCGTCAGTCGGTTGCCATTGATGGCCTGGTGCTGGCTGAAATTGCCCGTCTGGAACGGTTGGCGCCCAAATACAACCGCCCCAACCGGGCCGGGATCGAAGCCGCCTTGCAGCTGCTGCCGGCGGCCTGTCACGTGGCCATCTTTGACACGGCTTTCCACCAGACCCTGCCGCCTTACGCCTATCACTATCCGTTACCGCACGACTGGTATCGTAAACACGGGGTGCGGCGTTATGGCTTTCACGGGCCGTCGCATCTGTACCTGTCGCGCCGGGCGGCCCTGCGGCTGGGGCGGGATGTGGCCGACTGCCGTCTGATCACGGTGCACATGGAACTGGGTATCTCCCTTTGTGCCATTGCCGGGGGTTGCTCGGTGGATACCAGCATGGGGTTCACCCCGGTGGAAGGCACCATGCAGGAGCGGCGCAGTGGCACCATTGATCCCGGCATCCCCGGTTTTATGATGGACTGGCAGGAACTCAGCGCCCAGCAGGTCGAGGAGGTCCTTAACGAAAAAAGTGGTCTGCTGGGGGTGGTTGGGCAGGGGCGTGGTCGACGTGATGTGATCGAGCGGGCCAATGCCGGCGAAGCTCGGGCTGCTTTGGCCATGCGCATGGAGTGCTATGGTCTGCGCAAGTATCTCGGAGCCTATCTGGCGGCGCTGGGTGGCTGTGATGCCATTGTGTTCAGCTGTGGCCAGGGTGCCCTGGAGGCGCCCCTGCGCCAGCAATTGTTGCAGGGGCTCGAAGCCTTCGGGGTGCACCTCGACGGCGGTCGCAATGCCTGCAGCGAGCATCTGCAGGAGGAGCGCTGCATCAGTCCGTCACAGGCGGCCGTACAGCTGTGGATCATTCCCACCCGGGAAGAACAGGTTTACGCCGAGGACACCCTGGCGGTCTGCGCCGGCAGCTGTCGGGAACCCTGGCTGCAATCCTACCGGTTTGCACGGGAGCTCTGACAGCGCCGGAGGTAGCGACACCTTAGCCGGCAGAAGGCAACAGGAGACGAGATGGGCCTTAAAAGCAAGCTGTCACTGTTGGTGTTGACCTGTTATGCCCTGTTTCTTCTGGCCAGCGGCTGGGTGGAGTACTGCAAGCTTGAAGGCATTGCCCGCCATCAGATTCTACAGCAGGCGCGCGATGTCAAGAACCTGATGATGGCAACGCGTTATGTCTATCATCACCAGTTTCTCGCCAGCGGTGTCGATCTGACGCCCGCCACCCTGGGATTTCTGCCTGCCCACGCGCTGGCGCGCATCTCCGAGCGGTTCAATCAGGCCCAGAAAAGCGGTCTGCTGTTCAACAACGTCTCGGCCATGCCGCGCAATCCGGCCAACCAGGCCGATCCCGCCGAACAGCAGCTGATCGATTATTTCCGCCATCATCCGCAGCAGACCGAATACTTTGAACGGGTCGATGGGGCAAACTCATATTTTCAGTATGCCGCCCCCATCTGGGTGGAGGATTATTGTCTGGAATGTCATGGGGAAGCGGCTCTGGCGCCACCGACCATCCGGTCGCGCTACAGCAGCGGTTTCGGTTATCGGGTGGGCGATTTGCGCGGCATTATCAGTGTGCGGGTGCCCAGCCGGCTGACTGCCCAGTTTGTCCGGGCCTATCTGCACCAGACCCTGCCACTGGCGTTGCTCAGTGGCCTGTTGCTGTTCGCCTTTCTGGCGCTGGTGCTCAATCGCCTGGTGCTGCGCCGGCTTGGCAGTCTGCTGGGAGTGACCAGGGCCCTGCGTGAAGGGGACTACCAGCAGCGCAGCCGCATGACGGAACAGCAGGGGTGCGACGAGATCGATCGTCTGGGCGCCGATATCGACCGCATGGCCAGTGCCATTGGCGAACGCGAGGCCGCCCTGCGGGCCGTGGCCCAGCGACTGGCGCGAGGCCAGCGTATGGCCCGCCTGGCCTATTGGGATTACAGCGCCACCGCCGGGTTGCGGGTGTCGCCCCAAATGCTGGCCCTGTTCGGTTTGCAATGCTGGCCAGACGATGACCTGGCGGCACTGCCGGGCAGTCAGCGGCGGGTGAGCCTGCGGCGTTTGTTGCGGGTCGTCCGACCGGCGGAGCGACAGCGGTTGTATCACCATCTGCGCCAAGCGCGTTTCTCTGGCACCTTTACCGCCATTGAGCTGCCGCTGGAGCTGGCCGGGGCCGCGCCGCGGCAGGTTCGAATCGATGCTGAGGTCGGTGGGGGGGAAACGGCTGATCTGGCCTTGGCGGCTCTTCACCTCAGTGGCACGGCTCAGGATGTCAGTGAGGTTTTCCGGGCACAGCAGCGGATTCGGGAACTTCATGCCGCCCTGGAAGAACAGGTAAATCAGCGGATATGCGCCCTGCAGCAGGGCAATCAGCAGCAGCAGGACTTCTGCCTGGCTCTGGCTGAAACCCTGCATCGGCCCCTGGGGGTTCTGTCCCGGCAGCCTGCGGCATCACCAATGGAAGCTGCCGCGGCACTGGCCCGCCTTGAACGGCTGGTGGCGGATCTGCATGACTATCTGGAGCTGGGGCACTGCAGTCTGCATAAGCAGAGTTGCGATCTGACCGCCCTGGTGGAGGAACGGTTGGCCGCCAGCGGTCTGCGTCAACGGGCAGGGCTGCAACTGCGGCTGGCCAGTCTGCCGCCGGCCCAGGCCGATCCGGCGGCGCTGCGCCGCCTGTGGGATGTGTTGTTTACCCTGGTCACCTGGCGTACTGCCACGCAACCCGCGGTGGAGATTCAGATCGGCTCGCGCAGTCTGGAGGGGGAAACCCACTACTATCTGCGCGATAACGGCCCGGCCTGGCCGGCTTCCGGTTGTGAAGAAGCCAGCTTCTTCAAACCCTTTGCCTGCCCAGCGTTGGCCGATCATCCTGCCGCGAGCGGCCTGGAACTGGCCATTGCCTGGCGAATTGTGCAACGCCATGGCGGCCGTCTGTGGTACAGCAATGAGGACCCGCAGGGTGCCAGCTTCGCTTTTACCCTGCCGCTGGGCGCCAATCAACCCGATGTTGTTGCCGTTTCCTGAGGGTTGCCGCACCATCGACGATGCCAAACATTGGAGCCCGCTGGCCAATGCCGCGGGCTCCAATGTTGTTAAGAAAAGGTGCTGATGCGGTTTGTCAGGCGCGTCTGCTGCAGCCCAGTTCGGCGGCCAGGTCGCGCCAGGCCGGCAGGCTGCGTTCGATGACGGCCCGGTCGATGCAATAGGCGATACGGAAGTACCCCGGCGCGCCAAAGCCCTTGCCAGGAACCAGCAGAATGTTATGCTGCTGGGCCTGTTCGACAAAGGCCACATCATCGGCCAAGGGTGAGCGGGGGAAAAGGTAGAAGCCGCCCTGCGGCTTGACCATCGAAAAGCCCAGAGCCGTCAGTTCGTTGTAGAGCAGGTCGCGTTTTTCCTGGTAGGCGGCGATATCGACACTTTCGTGCTGCAGGCCGGCTACCAGCCGTTGCATCAGGGCCGGTGCGTTGACAAAACCGAGCACGCGGTTGCAGAACACGGCCCCGGCGATGAACTGATCAACCTCTTCCATGGCCGGATTGGCGGCGAGATAGCCGATGCGCTCACCTGGCAACGCCAGATCCTTCGAGTGCGAGGTTACCAGAATGGCGTTGCGGATACTGTTGAACACGCAGGGAACCTCAGTGCCGTCGTAGGCCAGGCGGGCATAGGGCTCGTCGGAGATGACATAGAGGGTGCGGTTGAGCTCCTCGCCCTTGCGCTGCAGCAGGGCTTCGAGGGCATCGAGGCTGGTCTGCGGGTAGATGACGCCGGTGGGGTTGTTGGGCGAATTGAGAATGATTGCCTTGGTGTTGGGACCAATGGCCTGCTCGATGGCGGTCAGATCAGGCAGGAAGCTGTCGGCTAGACAGTTGACCACCCGTGGCACACCGCCATGGTTGTCGATATAGAACTTGTATTCAACAAAGTAGGGCGCCAGGATGATCACCTCGTCGCCCGGATTGAGCAGGGTTTTTAAAACCACGTTGAGGGCGCCGCCGGCACCGCAGGTCATGACCACCTGCTCGGCGCTCAGGGGGCGGACGCTGCGCTGGTTGAGAAAATCGGCCACGGCTGCGCGGGTTTCGTCATAGCCGGCGTTGCTCATGTAACGGTGCATCCCTGGCTCGGGCTGGTTGGCCAGTTGGCGCAAGGCTTCATGAAAAGCGGCTGGTGGCTCCACCGCCGGGTTGCCGATGGTGAAATCGAAGACCCTGTCCTCACCCAGACGGGCACGCAGTTGGGCTCCCTGTTCGAACATCTTGCGAATCCAGGATGATTGTTCCAGACACTGACTGACTTTTGCGGCGATGGCCATGGGGAAAAACTCCGCTGTTGAGGCTGACAGAAGATAGCACTTGCAGGCCCGCTGGCTTTGCGGTATTTCACCGGCGCGGGCGTTCGCCAGTGGGCTGCCGACCCGGCCTGCCGGGGAGGTTTTCTCCGGTTGGCAAGCGGCTGCCGCACACTGCTGGCGCGTCGGCGAGTCTAGCGGGGCCGGGGATCAAGCGCAAGTCCAAAGGCAACCCCTGACGAGGTCATGGCCGCGCCGCCGCGCCAGTGCTTCAACCGGTCTCTTTTGCGGCTGGTTTCATCATAGAGTTAACAATCCGTGTTCATGACCCTCTCGACCTTGCCGGTCAAAAAATCGTTGCTGGCCCTGCTGCTGCTGGTTTTGCTTGGCTGTGCCCGTCCCGTGGCCGAATTGCCGGCACCCGTGGAGCCTCCCCGGCCCCGAGTGCAGCTGCCCCCGGCCGATACCCGGCCGGCGCGGGCCTGGTCGCATTACCTGCGGGCGCGGCTGGAGGCGGATCTGGGGCGCCCGCAGGTGGCTCTCGATGCCTTGCAGCAGAGCCTGAATATTGATCCCGATGCCGTGCCGCTGTATCTGGCGGTGGCCAGCCTGTATCTGGAGATGGAACAGCCGTTGCTGGCGCGCCAGGCGCTGCAGCAGGCCTTGCGGCGTGATCCGGCCGATCGCGATGCCCGGCTGTTGCAGGCCGACATGCTCTATAGCGAGGGCCGTATCGATGAGGCCCTGGATGCCTTTGAACAGCTGGCGGCCATTGATGAGCGGCCGAGCGAACTGTGGCTTTACAGCGCCCGCCTGGCAGCATCGGAGGGGCGTTTTCAGCGTGCGGCCAAGGCTCTTGAAACCTTGCTGGAGCTGGAACCGTTGTCGGCCGAAGGCCTGCTGGAACTGGCCCGGGTGCAGCAGCTGCTCCGTCAGACCACGACGGCCATGCGAACCTACGAGACCCTTATCGCCATCAATCCCTTTCTGCCGGAGCCCTATTTGGAACTTGGCCGCCTGCTCGAACGTCAAAGACGTTTCGATGCTGCCCGGACCCTCTATCTGCAGGCGGCTCGTGTGCTGCCGGAGTTGCGGCCGCGCTTTGACCGGCTGCGACTGATGCTGCTGCTGCAGCAACAGCGTTACGACGCTGCCCTGCTGCTGGTGGAGGAATTGCTGGCGCAGCAGCCAGCGGACCTGTTGCTGTGGCGCCAGCTGGCCGCGCTGCACTGGTGGTCGGGGCGGCCTCAGCAGGCGCTCCACAGCCTGGAGCAGGCCCTGGCCCAGGATCCGCACAACCCCGATCTGCATTATGACGCGGCCCTGTTTCTGACCGCCCTGGGGCAGCGACGCCAGGCCCGTGACCGACTGCTGCAGGTGCTGCGGTTGAAGCCCGATCATGCCGCGGCCCTGAACCACCTGGCTTTTTTCTATGCCGAGGCGGGCGAGGCCCTGGATGAGGCCCTCAAACTGGCTCGCCAGGCGGTGCAACTGGACGACCGAGCCGCCCATCTCGATACCCTGGGCTGGGTGCATTTCAGGCGCGGTGAACTCGACGAGGCGTTGCTCTATCTGGAGCAGGCCTACGAACAGCAGTCCGATGACAGCGATATTGTCACCCACCTGCTGGAGCTTTATCAACGGCTGGGCATGACCGATCAGGCACAGCGCTTGCGGCAGCGCCTGCGCCAGCTGCGACCGGCCGAACGCCTGCCGCGGCCCCATATCAACGACGAGGACGCATGATCCGGATTCTCCCTGTTCAATCCGCCCTGTGGCTGGGACTTGTGCTGTTGTTGTCTGCCTGTGCCCGGCCGCCACTGCCGCTGCCGGAAGCCGCCAGCCGGGCTCGCCAGCAGGCGGTGTGGCAGCGCCATCAGCAGATTGACAGTCTCCAGGCGCTGGCGACGGTGCGTTCGGAACGTGCTGGCAAACGCTGGCGTTCGACCCAGGCGCTGCATGTTCAGCGTCCTGGCCGCATCCGGCTGGAAGTGTTCCGGCTGTTGGGCCAGCCGGTGCTCGAT
Organism: Desulfuromonas thiophila; assembly: GCF_900101955.1. Taxonomy (NCBI): domain Bacteria; kingdom Pseudomonadati; phylum Thermodesulfobacteriota; class Desulfuromonadia; order Desulfuromonadales; family Desulfuromonadaceae; genus Desulfuromonas; species Desulfuromonas thiophila. The sequence goes on from NZ_FNAQ01000009.1 coordinate 49,217, forward strand.
TTGGCCGTTGATGGCGCCTTCATGGAGGTTTGCGTGCCGTCGCAGCAGGCCTGCTACAACGGTCTGTCCAGTCGTGAGCGGATTGACCGCTTCACCGGGGTGCCGCTGGCCGCGCCGGATCTGGTGGCGTTGCTGCTGGGCCAGCTGCCCCGTGCCGTTGTCGCCCTGGGCAAGCCCCGCTGGCAGGCGGACGGCCTCTGGTGGCTGACCGCCGATGGACCGCGTTACCGGGTGGTGCTGTCGGATAGCGCGCTGGAGCGCATCGAATGTTATCAGGGTGAACAGCTGCTCTACCAGGTGGACTACAGCGCGCCAGATGCCGCTGATGGTTTTCCGCGTCGGATCGTCATGCTGATGCCCGATCGCCAGTTGCGGCTGGAGCTGAAGCTGGAAGAGGTGCGCCTCAATCCGTCGTTGCCGGCGGCGCTGTTTCGTTTGCAGGTGCCGTCTGGCAGTGAGCTGCTGCCGCTGGAGCTGCTTCAATGAGATGGTTACGCTTGCCGCTTCAGCTGGTTCGGTTGGTTGCCGTGCTGTCGTTGCTGATGGGCTGCCGGGCCGAGGAGCTGTCGCCGGCGGCAGAGGGTGCTGCCGTGCCGGCCTACGGTGATACCCTGATCATGGGCACCATCGGTGACGCCAGCAATCTGCTGCCCCCGCTGGCGTCGGATGCTTCGTCGACCGCGATCACCTCGCTGGTCTACAATGGTCTGGTGCGCTACGACAAGGATCTGCAGATTGAGGGCGATCTGGCGCAGTCGTGGGATATCTCCGCTGATGGCCGCGAAATCACCTTTCATCTGCGGCGCGATGTGCGCTGGCATGATGGCGCGCCCTTCACCTCGGCCGATGTTCTGTTCACCTATCAGCTGATGATCGATCCCGCCACGCCGACGGCCTATGCCGAGCAGTATCGCCAGGTCAGTAAGGCTGAAGCTCCCGATCCCTATACCTTCCGGGTGCGTTACGACAAGCCCCTGGCGGCCGCTCTGCCGAGCTGGGCGCTAGATATCTGTCCGAAGCATCTGCTTGAAGGGCAGGATGTCACCACCAGCCCGCTGTGCCGTGCGCCGGTGGGTACCGGGCCGTTCCGCTTTGTCAGCTGGCAGCCGGGTGAAATGATTGTGCTGGAACGTAACGAGGACTATTACGAGGGGGCGGCCTACCTCCGGCGGGTGCTCTATCGCGTGATTCCCGATTCGACCACCATGTTTCTTGAACTGCAGTCCGGCGGCCTTGATACCATGGGGCTGACACCGCTGCAGTTCGCTCGCCAGACCGAAACACCGGCCTTTGGTCGCCGCTTCAACAAATACCGCTATCCCGCTTTTGCCTATACCTATCTGGGTTACAATCTGCGCAAGCCGCTGTTTCAGGACAAACGGGTGCGGCAGGCCATATCCCATGCCATCGACAAGCAGGAGCTGATCGATGGCGTGCTGCTGGGCCTGGGGCAGCCGGCCAACGGTCCCTATGTGCCGGGCAGTTGGCCACACAATCCGCAGGTGAAGGACTATGCCTTCGATCCCGCGCGAGCTGCCGCTCTGCTGGAGGAGGCCGGCTGGATTGACCGGGACGGCGATGGTGTGCGCGAGCGTGACGGTAAGCCGCTGCGTTTTGTCATCCTGACCAACCAGGGCAACGATCAGCGCATCAAGGCCGGCGAGATCATTCAGCGGCGCCTGGCCGAGGTCGGCATGGATGTGCGTCTGCGGGTGATCGAATGGGCCTCATTCTTGAAAGAATTCATCTATCCGGGTAAGTTCGATGCCACCTTGCTGGGTTGGACCGTGCCCATTGATCCCGATGGCTACAATGTCTGGCATTCGAGCAAGACCGGGCCGGGCGAGCTCAATATCATCGGCTTCAACAACGCCCGGGTCGATGCGCTGCTGGAACAGGGCCGCCGCAGCCTGGATCAAGACCGGCGCCAACAGATCTACTGGCAACTGCAGGAGATTCTGGCGGAGGAGGTGCCCTACACCTTTTTGTTTGTCCCCGACAGCCTGCCGGTCGTGGCGCGCCGTTTTCATGGGATTGAACAGGCCCCGGCGGGTATCCAGCACAACCTGATCCGCTGGTTTGTGCCGCAGGCACAGCAGCGCTATCTGCGCTGAAAATCGCCCAGGGCAGGGAGAGAGCGATGTTGTTTTATCTGACCAGACGCCTGTTGCTGATGGTGCCGCTGCTGCTGGGGATCACGCTGATTTCCTTTGTGGTGATCCATCTGGCGCCGGGTGAGCCGACCGATCTGCAGACCGAGATGAATCCCGAAGCCGGCACCGAACTCAAGGAACGGCTGCGGGCGCAGTACGGCCTGGATCAGCCGTTGCTGGTACAATATGCGGTTTGGGTCAAGCGGCTGGTGCGGCTGGATTTCGGCACCTCCTTTTCCCAGGACCGCCGGCCGGTGTGGGATAAGATCGTCGAGCGCTTGCCGGTGACCATTCTGATCAATCTGCTGTCCATCGGGCTGATTTTGCTGGTGGCCATTCCGTTGGGTATTTTCTCGGCCCTGCGACGCCACCGTCTGTTTGATCGCCTGACCACGCTGCTGGTGTTTGTCGGTTTCGCCACGCCCTCGTTCTGGCTGTCACTGCTGCTGATGGATCATTTCGGGGTTTATCTTGGCTGGTTTCCGGTGTCCGGCATCAAGTCCCTCGGCCACGCCTATCTCGGTCCCGTTGAACAGTGGCTCGATGTGGCCCATCATCTGGTACTGCCGGTGCTGGTATCGGCGTTCGGTGGCCTGGCCGGGTTTTCACGTTACATGCGGTCGAATATGCTGGAGGTCATTGGCCAGGATTACATTCTCACGGCGCGGGCCAAGGGGCTGTCGGAACGGCTGGTGGTGCTGCGTCATGCCCTGCGCAATGCCCTGCTGCCGTTGATTACCCTGTTGGGCCTGTCAGTGCCTGGCCTGATCGGTGGCAGTGTGATTTTCGAGAGCATCTTTGCCATTCCCGGCATGGGCAAGCTGTTTTACGATGGCGTGATGATGCGCGATTATCCTCTGATCATGGGCATTCTGGTGATCGGTGCCTTTCTCACCCTGCTGGGCAATCTGCTGGCCGATGTCGGTTATGCCCTGGCCGATCCGCGCATTCGTCAGTCCTAAGCTCTGGCGCCGGTCCTTGCCGGGATGGGCGCTGGTACCATCGATGTACAAGGAGGAAAATCAATGGCCGTCGTTCAGATCAGCTGTACCCCCCTGGGGGAAGGACATGGCGGATTGTCACATTTTGTTGCCGGCTGCCTGCGTCTGGTGCAGGAGTCGGGCCTGAAATACCAGCTCACCCCGATGGGGACGATCCTCGAAGGTGACATTGAGGACATCTTTGCCCTGGTGCGGCGGATGCACGAATCGCCGTTTCTGGCTGGCGCCCAGCGGGTATCGACGCTAATCAAGATCGATGATCGGCGCGACCGCGAACACACCATGGCCGGCAAGGTCGCGGCGGTGGCCCGGCAGCTTGCGCAGGACGGAGCGGCACCCTGACAGCGCCGGTCTGTTTTGTGATGGCTGGCCCTTGGCAGCGCCGCTTTTGGCTTGACAGGCTTCGGAACAATCTGTTATCACTTGCGGGCCTTGACGGCAGAGGATAAAGCAACACTGTTCGGCCCCGTCGCCAAGTGGTAAGGCAGAGGTCTGCAAAACCTTTATCACCAGTTCGAATCTGGTCGGGGCCTCCATATAACAACGAAAAAAGCCGGCTCGCGTGCAGTCGGCTTTTTTCGTTGTGAGGAATGCGGCATGACACTGCTGTGTGGCCAGACGCTGTTGCTCTTTGGTCTGCTGGGTTCGTTGGCCGGCCTGTTGGCCGGCCTGCTGGGAATCGGCGGGGGCATCATTCTGGTGCCGCTGTTCCTGTGGGTCTTCAACGCGCTGAACTACGCGCCTGAGCTGGTGGTACATCTGGCTTTTGGCACCAGTCTCTGTGTGATCCTGCCGTCGGCGCTGGGCAGCGCCCTGGGCCACCGGCAACGGGGCAATCTTGAGCTGCAGCAGGTGCGGCCGCTGGCACTGGGTGGTCTGATCGGCGCCTTGCTTGGCGCTGCCCTGGCGGTGCGGCTGCCGGCGGCGGGGCTCAAGGGCGCGTTTGGCCTGATGCAGATGCTGGCGGCACTGCAGATGTTGCTGGGTTCGGCTCGGCCGCGACCGGCGGGCATGGGTTCGGCAGCCTCCGGTCCGTTGCTGGCCATCGGCTGCGGCGGCGGACTGTTCGCCGCCTTCTTCGGTGCCGGTGGCGGTTTTGTGCTGGTGCCGCTGATGTTGCTGGTGCTGCGGATGCCAATCCATCTGGCGGTCGGCAATTCCAGTGCCCTGATCGTGGTGTCGGCCCTGTTTGGCACCCTGTCTTACCTCTATCACGGCTGGCAGGTTGCCGGCCTGCCGCCGGGCTGTGTCGGTTATGTCCATTGGCAGGCGGCGGCGCTGGTGATACCCTTTACCCTGCTGTTTGCCAATCTGGGCGTGCGCTTGGCGACGCGCTTCAGCCAGCAACGGCTGGTGCGGTTGTTTGCCCTGCTGTTGCTGCTGATCGGGGGGCAGATGCTGGTGGAAGTGATCGCTGGCTGATTGACTTGCTCCGGTACGTTGGTTTCGTCACGACCGCACTGCCCGCCGCCGTCAGGAGGGATGCCATGCCACAGGTGCGTCAGGCGCTGGTCGCCGGTTCGTTTTATCCCGCTGAACCTTACAGGCTGCAGGCCTGGCTGCAACAGCAGCTGGCTGTGCCATCCTCAAGTGCCGCACCGGCCCTGGGCCTGGTGGTGCCCCACGCCGGCTATGTCTATTCCGGTGCCATTGCCGCGGCGGCCTTTGCCCAGGTTGCTGTGCCGCCGGTTGTGGTGCTGCTGGGGCCGAATCATCGGGGGCAGGGCGCTCCCGCGGCCCTTTATGATCAAGGAGGCTGGCAGACACCTCTGGGGCCGGTGGCTGTTGATGAGGCCCTGGCGGCTGCGGTGCTGGCTGAGGTGCCGGGGGTGGCGGCCGATCCCGCTGCCCATGCCGGCGAACACAGCCTGGAGGTGATGCTGCCCTTTCTGCAGTGGCTACGGCCCGATGTGCGCATTGTGCCGTTGATGCTGCAGGCCTGGTCTCTGGCAGATCTGCTCACCATGGGGCAGGCGTTGGCCAGTCTGCTACAGCGCTGGCCGCAGCCATCACTGTTGCTGGCCAGCAGCGATATGAGCCATTATGTAACGGCGACTGCCGCCAGGGCACAGGATCTGCCGGTGGTCGAACGCTTGCTGGCGCTGGACGCCGCCGGACTTTACCGGCAGGTGCATCAGGCGCGGGTGAGCATGTGCGGTGTCTATCCGGTGACGCTGCTGCTGGCGACACTGGCGGGTCTTGGCTGCCGTGGCGGTGAGCTGGTCCGTTACGGTCATTCTGGTGAGGTCACCGGCGACGAGGGTTCGGTGGTGGCCTATGTCAGTGCCCTGTTTCGCTGACAGGGCCTTTGGTTTCAGTGGGTTGTCGTCATTTTCGTGAAATTGTCTCAGGTTTTTCCGAAGGGGGAATATGTCTGACTTGCGTGTGCGTTTCGCACCGAGCCCGACGGGCTATCTGCATATCGGTGGTGCCCGTACGGCACTGTTCAACTATTTGCTGGCCCGCCAGTGTGGCGGCACCTTTGTGCTGCGAATCGAGGATACCGATGTCGAGCGTTCGACCCAGGAATCCGTCGATGCCATTTTGCAGGCCATGGACTGGCTGGGGCTGGATTACGATGAAGGTCCCTATTACCAGTCAGGGCGATTTGATCTGTATCGCAGCAAGATTGAGCAGCTGCTGCGCGAGGGCAAGGCTTACAAATGCTACTGCAGTTCGGAAGAGCTCGATGCCAAACGCGAGGCGGCGCTGGCCAGTGGTGGCAAGCCTCAGTATGACGGCACCTGCCGTGATCTGTCACAGGAGCGGCCCGACCAGCCCTATGTGGTGCGCTTTCGGTCGCAGCGCGACGGTGTGACCGCCTTTGATGATGCCATCAAGGGTCATATCTGTTTCAGTAACGCCGAACTGGATGACATGATCATTCAGCGCAGCGACGGCACGCCGACCTATAACTTTGTGGTGGTGGTCGATGATGCCGAAATGGGCATGACGCTGGTTATTCGCGGTGACGATCATGTCAACAACACCCCGCGCCAGATCCAGATCTATCAGGCGCTGGGCTACGCGGTGCCGCAGTTTGCCCATGTGCCGATGATTCTCGGGGCTGATAAAAAACGGTTGTCCAAACGCCATGGCGCCACCTCGGTGATGGCCTACCGTGAGCTGGGCTTTCTGCCCGAGGCGCTGGTGAATTACCTGGTGCGGCTGGGCTGGTCCCATGGCGACGAGGAGATTTTTTCCAAGGACGAGCTGATTGCCAAGTTTGGTATCGCCCAGGTCGGCCGTTCGGCCAGCGTGTTCAACCCGGACAAGCTGCTGTGGCTCAATGAGCATTACATCAAAACCGGCGATTCTCAGCGTCTTGGTGCTCTGTTGCGGGAATATCTGACCGCCCAGGGCATTGACAGCCATGCCGGCCCTGATGCCGCTGCCGTAGTCCGTACCCTGCAGGATCGCAGCCGCACGCTGGTGGAGATGGCGGAAAAAGCCGCGTTCTATTATCTGCCGGAACCGCTTTACGATGAGGCGGCTCAGAAGAAGTTTCTCACCGCTGCTCAGCGGCCCCTGTTGCAGGCCCTGCGTGAAGCCCTGGCGGTGTGTTCTTTTGATGCGACCGGTATCGAAGGCGCCTTTCAACAGGTGGTGCAGCAGGCGGGGGTCAAGTTCGGTCAGTTGGGCCAGCCGGCGCGGGTGGCCCTGTCTGGTTCCACCAGTGCGCCCGGTATTCAGGAGGTGGTGCAGGTGCTGGGCCGTGAACGTTGTCTGCAGCGGCTCGATCAGGTGTTGCAACGGTTCTGCAGCGCAGCCTGATGGCGGCGTAAAACCGCAGCAGCCGTGGTGCTGCGGTCAGCGTCCCTTTGTTCCGCTGGCGTTTGCAATCCTTCGCCAGGCGCCCGTCCGCGCCGGCATTATAGCGTTTGTTTCAAGCCACCGCTTGCCGGTGGCTTTTTTCTTGGCATGCTGCTGGAAAGCTTTGAGTTCTCTTGGCCCTGACTCTATAATCAAGGCCGTTCCTTTCATTGGTATGCAGACGGTTGTTGTGTGCCGGCGGATACAGGGAGACGCCAGTGTTCCAGGGTTTGGTCAAAACACGCATTACCACCATGAATCTGTTGTCGGCGTTGCTCATGACCCTGTTCCTGGCTGCCAGCATAGGCTATTTCCTGCTGCTCAAGCCGCTGCAGGAACGGGAGAAGAGTCTGGCCGAAGCGAGGCGGATGCATGTAGAGCAGCAGCAGGCGTTGATCCGCGATAACGTGCTGACCGCCATCGACATGATTGATTTTATTGTCGCTACCACCCGCCGCGATGTGCAGCGCACCCTGGAGGACCGCCTGCTGCGCCTGTGCAGTCTGGCGGAACTGCTGCAGCGGCAGGGCTATGATCCGCAGCAGCGGCTGCAGGTGGTGGTTTCGCAGTTGCAGCGGATGGACTGGTCGCAGCCTGAGCTGTGGTTCGGGCTGTTCGCCGCCGATGGCCAGCCGCTGTTCGAGCCGACAGCCGCCCCGCCGGCAGTCGATGAGGTGAAGATCCTGGCGGGGCTGTCCGATCTGCCTCCTGCCCAGGTCCGTTTCTGGTCGCCCGAGGCAGCCCCCGACCTGCTGGCAGCGGTGCATATCCACGATCTTTCAGCCACGCTGGTGTTACATATTCCAGCGGCGGAACTGCAGCGTCAGATCCAGCTCCAGGTGTTTTCCTATCTCAGTCGCCAGCGTTTTGGCGACAACGATTACGGCTATTACTTTGTCATCGGGCCCCACAACCGGCCGCTGATGGTGGCGACCTTTCAGCCGTCCTATCGGGCGGATGGCGGCAGCCTGCAGGTGCCGGCAGCCTACAACCAACTGCTGGAGGATTTTCGCCGGCTGGTTCAGCGGCAAGGGGCTGGCTATCATCGTTACCGGTACGACAATCCGGCGCGTGGCAACGCGCTTGAAGAGAAGATCGCCTTTGTCGCCCCCTATGCCGAGCTTGACTGGATTGTTGGCAGTGGTTTCTATCTGAGTGATCTGGAGACGGGCTTTCGTGCCATTGAGCAGCAGGTGCTGCGCCAAAAGCGCGATACCCTTGTTACCGGCGTGGTACTGTTGAGTCTCAACCTGCTGTTTTCACTGGCGGTAGCCCTGTGGCTGAACCGTCATATCCGTCACTTGGAGCAGCAGCAGCAGGCCCGGCTCCACGAGCTGGAGCAGTACAAGAAGCTGCTAGATCTGTCCTGTCTGGTTTCGAAAGGTGACCTGGAGGGCCGCATCACCTATGCCAATGAGGCGTTTCAGCAGGTGAGTGGCTATCGCCTGGAGGAGATGCTGGGACAACCCCACAGCCTCTTCCGCCACCCCGCCATGCCACGGGCGGTTTTCAAAAATCTGTGGGAAACGATTCAGGCCGGTCGGGTCTGGCGTGGCAGCTCGAAGAATCGCGCCAAGGACGGTCACGATTTTTACACCCAGCAGGTGATCATGCCCATCACCGACCGTGATGGCCATATCCTTGAATATATTGCCGCCCGTTATGACATCACGGAATTGCTGCAGAAACGCGAACAGCTTAACCTGGCCTTTTCCACCGATACCCTGACGGCGCTGGGCAGCCGCTTCAAGCTGATGAAGGATATCAACGCCTTGACCGGGCCGGCCTGTCTGGCGCTGATCGATATCAACAATTTCCATGGCATCAACAAGCTTTACGGCACCGAAGGGGGCGACCGGGCGCTGGTTTATCTGAGCAAGGTTCTGTCGAGAACCTTTGCCGGCGAACAGCTGAGCCTTTACCGCCTTAACGCCGATATCTTCGCCATTCTGGCGGGTCACGAGCGGCCGCTGGAACAGGAGCTGCGCCGTTTTCTGGCGGACTTTCCGACGGAACCCTTCCATGTGGATGCTGCCGGCCATCAGCCGGTGCCTCTGGCCCTGACCGTTGGACTGGCCTGTGCGGATGAAAATCTGCTTACCTGTGCCGATATCGCCTGGAAACAGGCCAAACGCAACAATCTGGTGCTGGCGCTGTACGACCCGGCCAGCGCCGACCGTGACGAATATCACGAAAAGATGTTCTGGATTGATGCTGTGCGCCAGGCCCTCAGCGAGGGCCGTATCCTGGCCTATTTTCAGCCCATCGTTTCCCTTGCCGATGGTTCGGTGGCCAAGTTCGAAACCCTGATGCGACTGCAGCGTGAAGACGGCAGTATCGTGGCACCTGGCGCCTTTTTGCCGGTGCTGCAACAGACTCCATATTATGTCTACCTGACCCACGCCATCATCGAGCAGGCCTGCAGCACCTTCAAGGACCGGCCCTGTCCGTTTGCCATCAACTTCAGCGTTGACGACCTGTTGCGCAAGGAAACCGTGCAACTGCTGATCGACACGGCGCAGCGCTACGGCGTGATGGAGCGGTTGGTGCTGGAGGTGGTGGAAACCGAAAATATCCAGAACTACGATCAGGCGCTGGCCACCCTGGCCGAGCTCAAGGCCCGCGGTTGCCGGATATCGATTGACGATTTCGGAACCGGTTATTCCAATTTCAGCTATCTGACGCAGCTGCGCGCCGATATCATCAAGATCGATGGTTCGCTGATTCAGGCACTTGACAAGGATGCCGGCACACGCGAACTGGTGTCATCCATTGTCCGGTTCGCCCACAATGCCGGCATGCAGGTGGTGGCGGAATTTGTTGACCGGCCCGAACTGGCGGCGATCGTCCGGCAGTTGGGCTGCGATTTCGCTCAGGGCTATTTGTACAGTCCGCCTGTGCCGGCGACGCAGATGCCCGACGGTTCCAGCTGCTGTCAGACCCCTTGAGCCTGTTTAAACCGTTTCAGCAGGCTGTTGACAAACAGCCCGCTGAAACTATGGATGGGCGACCAAAATGAATCATTGATTCGCATTGCATTGATTTTGTGAGCAAGACGCAAAGCGCACTTACGGCTTGCGTCGTTGAAAAGCCCTGGACGGAATCTTTTCAACATCCTGTCAGTCATTGAGTTGGCAGGGACGGGTAAAGCGGTCACTGAAGCAGACGTCTTCCAGGGACAGTTGGCTGCCGCGCGGCCAGGGTTCACGGGTTTTTTTGCCGATAGCCACCATCAGGACGATGGCGTGGTCGGCTGGCAGTTCGATCAACTGGCCGACCGCCGTAAAATCGAAGCCGATCATCGGGCAGGAGTCGTAGCCCAAGGCCTTGGCGGCCAGCATCAGATTCTGGGCGGCCAGGGCACCGGAGCGTATGACCTCGTCCTGTTGCACCTGGGGCTTGTCGCGGTAGTACTGGTCGATAGCGGTCAGAATCTGTCCCTGCTGCGTCTCCGGCAGATGCGCCCAGTTCCGCTGGGGTTGGCGTTGCCAGGCGTTGCGGTCACCACAGATGACCACCAGCAGCGCGGCATCGGTAATCTGTGGTTGGTCCCAGGCCAACTGGCGAACCTGTTGCCGTATGGCCGGGTCTTGCAAAAGAACAAAACGCCAGTGTTGCAGGTTGAAGGCGCTGGGGGCGAGCAGGGCGTTGTGCAGCAGACAGCGGGTTTCCTGCGGACTCATGCGGTGCTGCGGGTCGAAATGCTTGACCGACCGCCGCTGTTCGATAGCGCGAAAAACATCCATGGCCTCTTTCCCTTTTCTGAGCTGTAAAGTAAGATTAAAAGCTGAAGTCACATTGCAGCATAACAAAGCGGCAGTCGGCTTCAATCCTCCGCCGGGCTAAATTGTCTTTTTTTGGGGAGCTAAGCGCTGAAAATCCCGTCACTGTTCTGATTTTGATGTTTTTATTGGTCCGCTGGTCCCTGGTCATGAACGATTGTTTATTCTAACGTCACGTTCTACTTTCACGACAAGGAGAAAACCGGCTTATGATTCGCATTCGTTCGATTCGTACCAAGTTCCTCCTGCCCATCTTCGTTATCCTCATTGTCTCCTTCGGCGGCGGTATCGTTGCCCTGATACAGTCTGTCGAAGGGCTGATGGCCAATCAGATGGAGACCACTCGGCAGCTGAATCTGGCCGGCATTGAAGCCAATGCCGAGGCCAAGCGGACCGATATCTACGGCAACATCGACCGCATGGGCCATAAGGCCCTGGAATTGGCGGCCATGGCGGCCAGCGCGCCGGGGGTCGAGGCGGCCTATGCGCTGGCACTGTCGGGCAATCCCGCTGATGAAGCCGATGCCGCCGCCCAGGCTGGGCGCGACCGGTTACGCCAGCTGTTCCGGCCGCTGCTGACGGCCTACCAGCGCACGACTGGGCTGGACAATCTGCAGCTGCATTTTCATCTGCCCACCGCCCGCAGTCTGGTGCGACTGTGGCGCGACGGCTGGCAGACCGAACGCGACGGCCGTAAGATCGATATTTCCGACGATCTCAGCGGCTTCCGTCAGGCCGTGGTGCAGATCAACCAACCGCCCCATGCCCCGATTCGCGGGATCGAGGTCGGGCGGGGCGGTTTTGCCATTCGCGGTATCGCGCCAGTTCAGGATGGTGCTGGCCAGCATCTGGGGTCGGTGGAAACCCTGCTGCCATTTGAAGCCCTGCTGAGTATTTCGCGTACGGCGGATAGTCAGTATTACGGCGTCTACATGACCAGTGAGCTGCTGTCGGTGGCGACGGGGTTGAAAGATCAGAGTCGCTATCCCCAGGTGGACGGTGCCTTTGTGCTCTGTGCTGGGACCGACCGGGAACTGTTGCAGCGCGAGGTTGATGGCGCCCTGTTGCGACAGGGCTTGCAGCAGCCGGTCAGCCAGCTGCGCGAGCGGGTACATTTGTCCGCCTTTCCATTGCTTGATTACAGTGGCGCACGGGTCGGTGTGATGGTGATGGTGCAGGATATCGGCCCTCAGTTGGCTACTCTGACGTAGATGGTCAACACCGCGAAACAGGCGCTTGTTGCCATGGAATGGCGTGCTGCTCTTGGCAGCCTGCTGGTTCTGGGGCTCATCGCTACCGTGGTACTGGTGCTGGTCAGCTATGTTACCCGACCGCTGATTCGTGCTGCCGCTGCAGCTCAGGCGGTGGCGGCCGGCGATCTGAGCCAGCGTCTGCGGTTGCAGCGTGACGATGAAATTGGCGATCTGGCCTTGGCGCTCGACCGGATGTCCGACAGTCTCAGTGACAAGGTGACCCTGGCCGGCAAGATTGCCGACGGTGATTTGAGCGTGTCGGTTCCTCTGGCATCGCCACAGGATCGCTTTGGCCAGGCGTTGCAGCACATGGTGGCCCAGTTGGGCAATCTGATCGGCGAGGTGCATGGCGCCAGCCGGCAGATTGTCACGGGCGCCAACCAGGTGTCCGATGTCAGTCAGGCCCTGTCCCAGGGCGCGACCGAGCAGGCGGCTTCGGTCGAGCAGATCAGCAGTTCCATGACGCAGATCGCCGGCCAGACCCGTCGCAATGCCGATAATGCCCGTCAGGCCCGCCAGCTGTCGCAGCAGGCCACCAGTGCGGCGGTCGAGGGCGAGCGAAACATGAGCCAGATGATGACGGCGATGGAGGCCATTAATGCTGCCGGCCAGAACATCTCCAAGATTATCAAGGTGATTGACGAGATTGCTTTTCAGACCAATCTGCTGGCTCTCAACGCCGCCGTCGAGGCGGCGCGTGCGGGCCAGCATGGCAAGGGTTTCGCTGTGGTGGCTGAGGAGGTGCGCAATCTGGCGGCCCGCAGTGCCAAGGCGGCGCAGGAAACCGCCAGCCTGATCGAGGGTTCGGTGACCAAGGCAGAGCAGGGCATGCACACCAGTCGGTTGACGGCTGAATCCCTTGGCCAGATTGATGGTCATATCAAGGCCATGGCCGAGCTGATTGGTGAAATTGCTAATGCCGCCGATGAACAGGCCGAAGGCATCGGCCAGGTCAACATCGGCCTGAGCCAGATCGATCAGGTGACCCAGAAGAATACTGCCAGCGCCGAGGAAGGTGCGGCGGCGGCCGAGGAGCTCTCCAGTCAGGCCGAGCATCTGCTGGGTATGTTGCAGCGGTTCCGCACCCGTTCCGACGAGAGCCGGAAACCGCTGTCGCCGTTGTCGCCCGTCCGTCCGGCACTGCCAGCGGCAGGAGATGAGGATCTGTGGGGTGTCTGACGCCTCTGGCGAGAGACGCTGGCGGGTGTGGTTGCTGGTGGTCTTAACGGCGCTGGAAGAACCATAAAAACCACTTGTGGAGCCCTTGGAAGGGTGGCCCTTCTTGCCCTTTTGCGGTGCCTGTGCTATGAAAGCGCAGCCTCGCCTGCTGATCCTGGGCGCAGGCGTTAAGCTGTTGCTTTTGCTGATATTGCCAGCGAATGTTGTCTGGCGCCTGCGGTGTCTGGCGCAGGCGGAACGGCTTGGCATTGGGTGGTTGCTGGCGCCCGCATGGCCGCTAACCAGGGACGACACAGGGGGGAAGAACAGCGGGTGCGCATCTGTCAACTGGCCAGCGGCAGCAAGGGTAACGCGTTGTATGTCGAGAGCGGACAAACCCGCATCCTGGTCGATGGCGGCTTGTCGGCCCGGGCACTGGAGCAGCGGCTGGCGACCATTGGCGTGGCGGGCCATCAGCTCGATGCGGTGTTTTTAACCCATGAACATGGTGATCACAGTCTGGGGGTTGGTCCGCTGTGTCGCCGGTTTGATTTGCCCCTCTATGTCGTGCCGCAAACGCTGGCAGCCCTGCCGCGGCTGGGAAGGGTGCGTTGCTGTCTGTTTGAGCCGGGGCAGGCGCTGGAGTTTCAGGATCTGCGACTGGAGTCGTTTTGTGTGACTCACGATGCCGTGGCGCCGGTGGGTTTTGTGATTGAGGGCCAACGTGGCCGGCTGGGGCTGGCGACGGATCTGGGCGTGGCCACGCGACTGGTACAGGACCGGTTGCAGGGTTGTCAGGCGCTGATTCTTGAAGCCAACCATGACGAACAGCTGTTGCACGATGGCCCTTATCCCTGGCCGCTGAAACAGCGTATTCGCAGCCGCCATGGCCACCTGTCGAATCGCGAGGCCGCCGAGCTGTTGCAGAGCCTGTTGTGGCCGGGACTGCAGACGGTAGTGCTGGCGCATCTAAGTGAGACCAACAACCGGCCGGAGCTGGCGCGGCAGAGTGTCGCCAGCGTGCTGCAGCCGCAGAATATCTGTCGGCCCCAGTTGCTGGTAGCTGGGCCCTTGACACCGATGTTGTGGTCATTGGCGGATTGAACCAGTGGACAGTTACGCTGTTTTGCGTCCATGCCTGCCGGCATGGCGTTTTCATTTTGCGGCATTCCAGAAGACCGCGAACGAACCGGCGGGTCGCGGCCCCTCAGTGTTTTCAAGGAGATGAATCTATTATGATCAGCCGAATCGAGGTCGGACTCAAGCAGGGCGTGCGCGATGCCCGTGGTGAACGGGTGTGCCGCGAAATCCGCGAACATCTGGGTATTCAGCTCGAATCCGTCCGTACCCTGGATGTCTATACCGTTGATGCCGAGCTGACGGCCGAGCAGCTGCAGAAGGCCGCCAGCGGCCCCTTCTGTGATCCGGTGATCCAGGAATATGCCATCGACGCGCCGCTGGCCAGCGGCTTCGATCTGCTGATCGAGGTGGGTTTCCGCCCCGGCGTGACGGACAATGTCGGTCGCACGGCCCGCGAGGCCATTCAGTACATCATCGGCCGGCCGTTCAGCGCGGCTGAAGGGGTGTTCACCTCGGTGCAGTATCTGCTGCGGGGCGCCCTGACCGCCACCGATGGCGAGCGCATAGCCGCCGGTTTTCTGGCCAACGGCCTGATCCAGCGCTGGACCATTGTGACGCCGGAAACCTTCGACAATCAGCGCGGTGTGCCCGTCCAGGTGCCGCGGGTGGTCAGTCACAGTGCGGTGCAGGTGCGCGAAATTGATCTGCAGGTGGCGGATGAGCACTTGCTGCAGATCAGCCGCGAAGGCATGCTGGCGCTGAATCTGGAGGAGATGAAGGCCATTCAGGCCTTTATCGCTGATCCGCAGGTGCAGCAGCAGCGCCGCAGCGTTGGCCTCGGGCCGTTGCTGACCGATGTGGAGCTGGAGGCCCTGGCGCAAACCTGGAGCGAGCACTGCAAGCACAAGATTTTTTCCGCCTGTATCGATTACGAGGATGAAAACGGTCGCGGAGAAACCATCGATTCGCTGTTCAAGACCTATATCGTCGGTGCCACCCGCGCCGTACGCCAGGCCAAGGGGGCCAACGATTTCTGTCTGTCGGTGTTCAAGGACAACGCCGGCGTCATTCGTCTCACCGATGACTGGAGTCTGGTCTACAAGGTTGAGACCCACAACTCGCCCAGCGCCCTTGATCCCTACGGCGGCGCCCTGACCGGCATTGTCGGTGTCAACCGTGATCCTTTTGGTACCGGCCGTGGCGCGCGCCTGATCTTCAATACCGATGTGTTCTGTTTTGCCTCGCCCTTTTATGACAAGCCACTGCCGCCGCGTCTGCTGCATCCGCGGCGCATTTTCGAGGGTGTGGTCGAAGGGGTTGAGCATGGCGGCAACAAGAGCGGCATTCCGACCATCAACGGCTCGCTGGTGTTCGATGAGCGCTTTGCCGGCAAGCCGCTGGTCTACTGCGGCAGCGCCGCGCTCATGCCGGCGCAGCTGCATGGCCGCCCCGGGCATGAAAAGAAGGCCGAGGTGGGTGATCATATTCTGATGGTGGGCGGCCGGGTCGGCAAGGATGGCATTCATGGCGCCACCTTCTCGTCCGAGGAATTGCACGAGGGCTCGCCGGTGACGGCGGTACAGATCGGCGATCCCATCACCCAGCGGCGTATGTTTGATTTCCTGCTGGTGGCGCGCGATGCCGGCCTCTATAACGCCATTACCGACAATGGTGCTGGCGGTCTGTCGTCCTCGGTGGGAGAGATGGCCGGCGATACCGGTGGTTTCGAGCTGCATCTCGACCGTGCGCCGCTCAAATATGCCGGCCTGCAGCCCTGGGAGATCCTGATTTCCGAGGCACAGGAGCGCATGACACTGGCGGTGCCGCCGCAGCAGGTGGAACGCTTCATCGCTCTGGCGCGGCAGATGGATGTGGAGGCGACGGATCTGGGTCAGTTCACCGATTCCGGCTATTTCCATTGTCTCTATCAGGGCCGCACGGTGGCCTGGCTGCCGATGGAATTTGTCCATGAGGGCACGCCGCAGCTGCGCCTGCCGGCCCGCTGGCAGCCGCCACGCCACAGCGAACCAGCCCTGACGCAATGGCCGGCGGCTGAAACGGCCCTGCTGCAGTTGCTCGGCGCCCTGAATATCTGTTCGAAGGAATCCGTTGTGCGGCGCTACGATCACGAGGTGCAGGGCGCCACGGTGCTCAAGCCGCTGACCGGGGTGGATAACGACGGTCCGGCTGACGCGGCAGTGGTGCGGCCGCTGTTCGATGCCTTTGTCGGTGTCACGGCGGCTCATGGCATCTGTCCGCGTTACAGCGACATCGACACCTACCACATGATGGCCTGCGCCATTGACGAGGCGCTGCGCAACTATGTCAGCGTCGGTGGGAACATCGACCATGTTGCCGGGCTCGACAATTTCTGCTGGTGCGATCCGGTGGAAAGCGTCAAGACCCCCGATGGCCGCTACAAGGCGGCTCAGTTGGTGCGGGCCAACCAGGCGCTGTACGATTACTGTGTCGCCTTTGGCGTGCCGCTGATTTCGGGTAAGGATTCGATGAAGAACGATTACCAGATCGGCGACACCAAGATTTCCATTCCGCCCACGGTGCTGTTCTCGGTTATCGGCAAGGTTGACGATGTGCGCCGCTGTACCAGCATGGATGTCAAGGCGCCCGGCCACCGGGTTTATCTGCTGGGCATCAGCCGGGCGGAACTGGGTGGCAGCGAGCTCTACGCTCTGCTCGGCCATGTCGGTAACCGGGTGCCACAGGTGGACGCGCCCTCGGCCCTGCGCCGCTACCGCACCCTCAACCGGGCCCAGCAGGCCCAGTTGGTGGCCTCCTGTCACGATCTGTCCGATGGTGGACTGGCCGTGGCCTTGGCTGAAAGCGCCTTTGCCGGCGGTTTCGGTCTCGAAATCGATCTGGCCCGGTTGCGCAGCGACGAGCCCCTGACGGATATGGAGCGGCTTTACGGTGAATCCCAGAGTCGCCTGCTGGTGACGGTGGCGCCGGACAAGGCGGCCGAGTTTGAAAAGCTGTTCAGTGGTCAGGATCTCAGCTGGCTGGGCAGCGTGATTGCCGAACCGCAGCTGCGGGTGCGCGGTACAGCGGGTGACTGGCTGATCGATCTGCCCCTTGCGACCCTGAAACAGGCCTGGCAGGCCCCATTGAAGGAGCTGTAACCATGACAGGACAGGTACGAACCCTGGTCATTGCCGGCAACGGCACCAACTGCGAGCGCGAAGTGGCCAACGCCTGTCTGCTGGCAGGTGCCGAGGTGGCCGATATTGTTCATATCGCCCGGTTGCTGGCGGGCGAGGTGCGGCTCGATGACTACCATTTTCTCAATTTCGCCGGCGGTTTTCTCGATGGTGACGACCTGGGCAGCGCCAAGGCCGGTGTCAACCGGTTGCAGCATGCCCGCGTGGCGGGAACACCGGAAACCCTGGCGGATCAGATCCGTCGCTTCGTTGCCGCCGGCAAGCTGGTCATGGGGGTGTGCAACGGTTTTCAGCTGATGGTCAAAATGGGGCTGCTGCCGGCCCTCGACGGCAATATCCAGCAGCAGACGGCCAGTCTGACCTTCAATGATGGCGGCCGTTTCGAGGATCGCTGGGTCTACCTCAGGGTCGATCCGGCGTCGCCCTGTATCTTTACCCGTGGGCTGGAGGGCCTGTACCTGCCGGTACGGCACGGTGAGGGCAAGTTTGTCGTGCGCGACGCGGCGGTGTTGCAGGCCATCGAGGCGCAGCATCTGGCGGTGCTGCAGTACAGCGATGAACGTTACCAGGCGCCGGTAATGGACTATCCACGCAATCCCAACGGTTCCGTTGCCGCCATTGCCGGGGTTTGCGACCCGACGGGCCGGCTGTTCGGTCTGATGCCGCACCCGGAAGCCTACGTTCATCGCACCCATCACCCGCGCTGGACGCGCGAAAACGACCTGCCGGAAGAGGGTATGGGCCTGTGGTTGTATCAGAATGCCATCCGCTTTGTGCGCGAGCAGTTGCTGTAAGTGTTTTTCACCCCGTTGTGCCCGAGGGCAAAAGGCGGAACCATGTTTGATAAACTTGAAGAAGAATGCGGCGTTTTCGGAATCTACGGCCATCCCGAAGCGGCCAACATGACCTATCTGGGTCTGTATTCCCTGCAACATCGCGGTCAGGAAAGCTGTGGCATTGTCGCCTCCGACGGTCACAGCCTGCGCGCCCACCGCAAGAGCGGTCTGGTGGCCGATGTCTTCCGCGATCCGGTTCTGTTCGAGCGACTGCCGGGCCAGAGCGCCATCGGCCATGTGCGTTATTCCACCGCTGGCGGTAATGATGAAAAGAACTGTCAACCGATCATGGTTGATTATGTACGCGGCAGCATTGCCGTGGCCCACAACGGCAACCTGATCAATGCCCAGGAGCTGCGCAACGAACTGGAGCAGTTGGGTTCCATCTTTTCCACCGTGGCCGACACCGAGGTCATCATTCATCTGCTGGCGCGTACCCAAAGCGACAGCCTGTCCGAGCGCATCGCCGATGCCCTGCGGCGGGTGCGCGGCGCCTATAGCCTGTTGTTTCTCACCGAAACCCGGATGGTGGCAGTGCGCGATCCCAACGGTTTCCGGCCCCTGATTCTGGGCAAGCTTGACGGTGCCTATGTGGTGGCGTCGGAGACCTGCGCCCTTGATCTGATCGAGGCGGAATTTATCCGCGAGATCGAGCCGGGCGAAATGATCATTATCGACAAGAAGGGCCTGCATTCATTGTTCCCCCTTGAAGTGGCCCAGCCGTCACCCTGTATTTTCGAATACATCTACTTTGCCCGACCCGACAGCACCATTTTCGGGCGCGAGGTGTATGGGGTGCGCAAGGAATATGGTCGCCAACTGGCGCGCGAGTTTCCGGTAGAGGCTGATGTGGTGGTGCCGATTCCCGATTCGGGCGTGCCGGCCGCCATCGGTTATGCCGAACAATCCGGCATCCCCTTTGAACTGGGGCTGATCCGCAACCATTATGTCGGTCGCACCTTCATCGAACCGCAGCAGTCCATTCGCCATTTTGGCGTCAAGATCAAGCTCAATCCGGTACGCGAGGTCATTGAAGGCAAGCGGGTGGTGGTGATTGACGATTCCATTGTGCGTGGCACCACGGCGCGCAAGATCATCAAGATGATCCGCCACGCCGGCGCCAAGGAGGTGCATGTGCGCATCTCCAGCCCGCCGACCAGCTATCCCTGTTATTACGGCATCGATACCCCGACCCGCACCGAGCTGATTTCTTCGTCCCACAGCATTGAGGAGATCAACCGCTACATCACCTCCGATACCCTTGGCTATCTGTCGATTGAAGGTCTGCTTAAGGCCACCTGCGGATCGGAAAATCTGGAGCAGTGCCATTTCTGTACCGCCTGCTTCTGTGGCCGCTATCCGCTGAAGTTTCCCCGCTTAAAGGATGACAGACAGCTGGGTCTGTTTTAACAACCCAAGGAGACAATGGTTATGCTGACAGCCGAACGTGACGAACTGATGCGGATCATCCGCCAACTGTCTTATGAACAGCGCGAAGTGACCCTGGCTTCGGGTCGCAAAAGCGATTTTTATTTCGATGGCAAGCAGACCACCCTGCATCCGCGCGGCGCGCTGCTGGTGGGCAAGGCGTTTTATGCCGCGCTGCGGCAGTTTCCCGCCCCGGTGCAGGGCGTTGGCGGCCTGACCCTGGGCGCCGACCCCATTGCCACGGCCACGGCATTGGTCAGCGCGCTGGAAGGACAGCCGCTGCCGGCCTTCATCATCCGTAAGGAGCCCAAGGGGCACGGTACCGGCCAGTGGCTCGAAGGCCGCAAGAACGTGCCGCCGGGCAGCCGGGTGGTGATTGTCGAGGACGTGGTGACCACCGGCGGTTCGTCCATGAAGGCCATTGAACGGGCCCGCGAAGAGGGTCTGGAGGTGCTCGGCGTCATTACCCTGGTTGATCGTCAGGAGGGTGGGGCCGAATTCTTCGCCGCCAATGACATGCCTTTTGTCGCCATCTTCACCAAGGCCGAGGTGGTCGGCTAAGAAGGCTGTGCCATGTACCCGACTAGCGGCAAGCAGGGTCTGGGTGGCCTGATGCAGCGGTTGTCGCCGGCTTGGTTGTTGGTGCTGTATTACCTGCTGGCAATTGTGGCGGGCGCGCTGTTGCTGACAACCTCGTGGGCTGCGCGCGCCGAACCCTTATCCTTCCTTGATGCCCTCTTTACCGCCACATCGGCGCAATGTGTCACCGGCCTGGCCGTGGTCGATACCGGTAATGCCCTGAGTCTGTTTGGTCAGCTGGTGGTTCTGGCCCTGATTCAGCTGGGCGGCCTGGGACTGATGACCTTTTCGGTCTATTTTTTCCTGGCGTTGCGGCTGGGCGTTGGTGGTCGGGGCCGCTGGATCATTCATGAAACCCTGCTGCATACGCCGGTGAGCAGTTGGCCTGAGCTGGTGCGCGGTGTCCTGCGGCTGTCGCTGACGATCGAAGCGGTGGGAACCCTGTTGCTGGCGCTGGTGCTGGTGCCCCAGCTGGGCTGGGGTGCCGGGCTGTTCAGCGCCCTGTTTCATGCAGTTTCCGCTTTCTGCAATGCCGGTTTTTCCCTCTTCAGCGACAGTTTGACGGCCTATCGCGCTCATCCGCTGGTCAATTTTACGATCATGACGCTGATTGTTCTCGGCGGCATCGGTTTTCTGGTCCTGCGCGAAATGCTCGATTTCCTGCGTCAGCTGCCGCAGACGCGGCGCCGCCCGCCGGTGCTTTCCCTTCATGCCAAGGTGGTGCTGCTGACCTCGGCGGTGCTGATTGTTGGCGGAACCCTGCTGATTCTGCTGCTTGAACATGCCAACGCCTTTGCTGCGGTTCCTTCCGGCGAAGCCTGTCTGGCAGCCCTGTTTCATTCGGTCAGTGCCCGCACCGCAGGATTCAACAGCATTGATCTGGCTCAATTGCGTACGCCAACGCTGTTTCTGATTATCTTTCTGATGTTTGTCGGCGCCTCGCCCGGCTCGGCCGGCGGGGGCGTCAAAACCACCAGTCTGGCTCTGTTCTGGGCCATTTTCTCCAATCGTCTGCGCGGCAATCGTCACACCAGCCTGTTTCGTCGTACCCTGCCGGATGAGCTGGTGACCCGCGCCCTGGCGCTGGTGCTGCTGGCGTTGATCCTGATGGCCCTGGCACTGTTCGCCCTGCTGTGTGTGCAGAGTCCCGATCTGCAGCACGAAACAACGCGCCCTTTTCTGTCCAGTGCCTTTGAAGTCGTATCGGCCTTCGCCACCACGGGGCTGTCCATGGGTGAGACGGCGCGGCTGACGGTGGCCGGCAAGCTGATTATCATAGTCCTGATGTTCATTGGTCGGGTCGGCCTGCTGACCCTGGCCTTTGCCATCGCCGGTCGCGAGCGGCCTGCCGGCGCGCGCTACGCTGAAGAGAACATCATGATCGGTTGAACAGGAAAGGCCTGTGTGATGAAGAAACGTTACTGTGTTATCGGACTGGGAAGTTTCGGTTTTCATGTCGCTGCCACCCTTTACGCGGACGGCCATGAGGTGATGGCGATTGATACGGATCGTGACCGGATTCAGGCGGTGCGTGATCATTCGAGCTTTGCTTTGCTGGCCGATGCCGCCAACAAGGCTTTTCTCGATGGTCAGGGCGTGCGCGAAATGGATGCGGTGGTGGTGTCCACCGGCGAGCGATCGCATCTTTCGACCCTGATCACGTTGTATCTGAAGGAACTGGGCGTTCGCCGGATTCTGGTTAAAGCCATCAGTGAGGATCACGGTCGGATTCTTGAAAAAATCGGCGCTACCGATATCATCTATCCGGAAAAAGACATGGCCCGCCGCATCGCCCACAGCCTGTCGAGTCCCAACGTGCTTGAATTCATTCCGTTGGCCGAGGACTACTCCCTGTCAGAAACCGCCGCGTCACGTTCTTTTATCGGCAAAACCCTGATTGATCTGGATTTGCGAAATAAGCACGGTGTCACGGTTATCGCCATCAAAGACATGCTGACCGACCAGTTTATAGTCGCGCCTTCCCCAACCTATCTGATCAAGGACAGCGATGTCCTCATCCTGATCGGCAAGACTGTGGCCATCGACCGGTTGTTGGCCTGAGAGTCCTCTCCTCTGCTTCTTCATAATACGGATATTTAATACTTTATTTGGTAGGTTGTGCTTGAGATTTACCAGAATCAGGGTTAAATATTCGAATGCGTACCATTTTAAAAAAACAGCATTTTTGAAGGGAGTAAGGTTGCATGCGATTGGGCTTGAAGGCGAAGTTTCTGGTGCCGGTTTTGCTGGTGGCTATTACGGGTCTGGCTCTGGTAACCCTGCTGGGTTATCGCTCATCGAAGGACGCGCTGCAGGCGGTGATTCGCGCTCAGATGCAGCAGGCCAGTGAACAGCTGGCCGGTCAGATAGACGACTGGGTTGCCGATCACCGAAAGGATATTCAGACCTTTACCAGCCAGGCGGCCATTCTTGATGCCTTTTCGTCAAATCAGGCTGCTGGGCAGGCCAATCGTTTTCTGACCGAATTGGGCAGACGCTACGCGGGTTATGAGTTTCTGGCCCTGGTCAACAGCGAAGGGCAGGTAATCAGTGCATCGCAGTCGCAGCTGATTGGCATGGAACTGGGCCACCGTTCCTATGTGCAGCAGGCTCTCGCGGGACAGGAGGCTCTTTCCGAGGCGCTGCTGAGTCAGGCAACGCAAAAACCGGTATTTTCAATCGCCGGCCCTGTTGTTGTCGGAAACAGGGTGGTGGGTGCCCTGGTCGGTGTTGTCAGTCTGGCTGATTTCGATACGTCGTTCATACGGCCCGTCAGGCTGGGTAACAGGGGCTATGCCTACCTGGTGGATGCCGAGGGTCATTTTCTTGCCCACCCGGATCAGAAACTGGTGCTGAACAAGGGGATCGCCGAGTACGACTGGGGTCAGCAGATTCTGCGGGAGAAGAATGGTTTTCAGGAATATCTGTGGCAGGGTGCGCCCAAGATTGTCAGTTATCGTGCCATTGCCGGAACCGGCTGGATTATCGCAGCGGGAGCCGAACTGGAGGATATCTTCGCGCCTGTGGTGGCCATTCGCAATACCAGCTCCTTGCTGGCCTTGCTGGCCTGCGGTCTGATTGCACTGGTGATCTATCTGGCGGTGAATGCGATTGTCCGGGCGATTCGCCAAGGCGTGGCGTTCGCCGAGCAGATTCGTGCCGGTGATGTGTCAACCCGCCTGCGGCTGGCCCGGACCGATGAACTGGGTGTTCTGACGGCGGCGCTGGACGCCATGGCTGACAGTCTGGAAGAAAAGGCCGTGCTGGCCGAGCAGGTGGCGGCTGGCGATCTGAAGGTGGAGGTGAAGCTGGCGTCGGAGCGCGACCGTCTGGGCCTGGCCTTGCGCAAGATGACGGATGATCTGAACAGCATTCTCCAGCAGATTCGGGCGGCCTGCGATCAGATTGCTGCTGGAGCTTCCGAGGTGTCCGATTCGAGTCAGGCGCTGTCGCAGGGTGCGACGGAATCGGCCAGCTCTCTGGAGCAGATTGCGGCGTCGATGAATGAGCTGGCTTCCCAGACCCAGTTCAATGCCGAGAACGCGGCACAGGCCAATCGTCTGGCGGAACAATCGCGCGTGGCGGCCGGCCGAGGCAATGAGCAGATGCAGCAGATGGTGGCGGCCATGGGTGAGATCAATAGCGCCAGTCAAAGCATTTCCAAGATCATCAAGGTTATTGATGAGATTGCTTTTCAGACCAATCTGCTGGCGCTTAATGCTGCCGTTGAGGCGGCCCGCGCTGGTCAGCACGGCAAGGGTTTTGCCGTGGTGGCGGAGGAGGTGCGTAACCTGGCGGCGCGCAGTGCCAAAGCGGCACAGGAAACGGCGGCGTTGATTGAGGGATCGGTGTGCAAGGCGGAGAACGGTGCCCGAATGGCAGATGCCACAGCGCATCAGTTGCATGAAATTGTTGAGGAAATCAGCAAGGTTACCAGTCTGGTGGCTGAAATTGCCAGTGCCAGCAACGAACAGGCACAGGGGATTGGCCAGGTGAATATCGGCTTATCGCAGATCGATCAGGTGACCCAGCAGAATACGGCCAGTGCCGAAGAAGGGGCTGCGGCCAGCGAAGAGCTCAATAGTCAGGCGGTGCAGTTACGCGATCTGGTTGGTCATTTTGACCTCAAGCACAACACGGCTTCCCGGCCGGTTTTGCCTTACTGAATCGGCGGGTTGTTGCGTTGCGCGGCAAGCCTGGGATTACCCGGTTTTGCCGCGCCGGATTCATCCCTGCGGTGTTGTTCGTCGGTTGTTTTTTGCCAGCAAGCGATTTTTCGACCTGTCTGCGCTATACTCTGTGTCAGGTACTGATGGCGGGTTGTCTGCGGGCAAACCGTATCGATGGCGCGTACAGCAAGGGAGGCAGAAAAATGACCGGATCGCGACAGGGGAAGTGGCGCAGCAGAGGCTGGGCTGTGCTGGTGGCGCTGGTGCTGCTGTGGTGCCCGTATGGGGCTGTGGCGGCCACCTATGGGTGTCTGGAGGGCAATGGTATCGCAGGCCGACAGGAGCGGTCGCTGGCAGCTTTTGATCGTATTGCCCTGCAGGGTGTGTTCGAGGTCAGCATTCAGCTGGCGGCTCAGCCGTCCTGTGCGGTTTCCGGTGACAGCAATCTGCTTGATCAGGTGCGCACCCAGGTGGTGGATAGCGAATTGCGCATTGATACCCGAGGCTCCCTGTGCCTGAAACTGCCATTGCAACTGGATATTCGTCTTCCGGCCCTGACGGCGTTGCGGGTCGATGGCAGTGATCAGGTACAGGTGACCGGGTTGCGTGGTGAGCGTTTCGCCCTGCAGGTGGCGGGTGTCAGCCGGGTGGAATTGCGCGGCGAGGTAGACCAACTGGAGGCCCGCTTGGAGGGTACTTCGGAACTGCAGGCGCTTGACCTGAGGGCGCAGCGGGCCGAAGTGTTGGCCAATGGTACGGCGCAGGCTCATCTGCAGGTGGTTGAGCAACTGCAGGTGACGGCAGCGGATCTGGCGCAGATTTTCTACCGGGGCGCCGCGGTACAACTGGTCGCCAATCTGTCGGGCCTGGCCAGTGTCACGCCGCTTGCTGGTCCCTGAATGATGCCTGAACGGATTGGTGTTGGCGCCGCATAACAGAGCAACGCTGCAACAGAAGAACAGCAGCCTGGAAATCAAGAACAGCAGCCCGAAAATCCTGAGGATTTTCGGGCTGCTGGCGTTTGGGGGCGGGGGGCTTGAAGATAGCGGTTAGAGTGCTGAAACCTCCTGGGGGACAAACTCAACCGACACGGTACGCAACTGGTTGTTGGTGCCGACGGAAACCGTGACACCAAAATGGCCCGCCTGGCCATGTTTGAAGGGCAGATTGTCGTTGACCTGGGCTTCAACCGCATGAACCACACGCTGGTGGCCGTCGAGCAGATAGATAATGGCGTAGCCGCGCAGGGTGCGCTGGCTGTGATTGCGGATGCGGCCACTGACCTCCAGCACATTGCCCTGTTCATGGGCTTGGGCCATCAGATCGATGACCTCGTAGCGTGCTGGCGAAAGCAGGTGAGGCGCCGCCTGAACGGGCAGCAGTGGCAGCAGTGTCAGCAACAGCGCTGGCAACAGCATTTTGATGCGGACAGAGCTTCCCGGATGCTGGCGACTTGAATTCACGCTTTGATCTCCCCGCTTAAAAAAGGACCATCGGCACAGATGAAACGGCATCTTTTTTATTTGAACAGCGTTAGTATAGCCGGCTCTTATGCCCTTCTCAAGTGGGGCTGAGCAGATTCTGCCACCGGTTTCAACCGACTTCGTTGTAGAGGCGTTTGCGGAAGCGGACGCCCAACTGGGCCGCCAGTGCCGCGCAGGCATCACAATCGACTCCCGGAACCGTGACGGCCGAGGCGACCACCTCGGCAACATGCTGTGGCGCCAGCCGGATAAAATCGGTAACGGCACTAAAGGCGTTCTCGCCGAAAGGGGATTGGCACAGTTGCTGGTACTGCCGGGCATTCGAGGCATTGAGGGATATCGAGAGACTGTCGACCAATCCTTCAAGCTCCGGCAGAATGTTGCGGCCATGGACAAGATTGGCCAGCCCATCGGTGTTGACCCGGATGCGCACGCCCTGGGATTTGAGCTGCCGGGCGACGGCGACCAGAGTGTCAAGTCGCAGCAGGGGTTCGCCATAGCCACAGAAAACCACTTCGTCATAGCGGGTTGGATCGCCGATGGCGGCAAGAATCTCGGCCACATCGGGTTCATGGTCGAGTTTGAGCTGATGGCCCTTGACGGCGAAGTCACGAAACTTGGCACAGAACACACAGCGGTTGCTGCAGCGGTTGGTGATGTTGAGATAGAGCGCGTTGCGGATGGGGTAGGCGATTTTGGCAGATTGGTCGATCTGACCGACGCCGAACAGACGATTACCGTTGAGGCTGGTGATGCGGCCGATATCCTGCAGGCTCAACCCGCGCAATTCCGCGATCAGCCGCGCTGTTTCGGCGACATAAGCTGGCTCGTTGCGCTGACCGCGCCAGGGCTGGGGTGCCAGATAGGGGCAGTCGGTTTCGAGCAGTAGCCGGTCGAGCGGCAACTGGCGCAGCAGGTCGCGCTGGGCCTGGTTGGCAGGGTAGGTGAGGGTGCCGGTGAACGAGAGATAAAACCCCAGGGCCAGACAGGTTTCGGCCATGGCCTGGTCGCCACTGAAACAGTGCAGCACGCCGCCGATGGTCTGAGCCTCTTCCTCACGCAGAATGCGCATCACATCCTCATGGGCGTCACGATCATGGATGATCAACGGCTTGCCACAGCGGCGCGCCAGGGCAATCTGCTGGCGAAAGGCCTGATGCTGCTGCTCATGCGGGCAACGGTTGCGGTAATAGTCGAGGCCGGTTTCACCGATAGCGACAACCTCGGGTATCTGCGCCAGCGTTTCGAGTTCCGCCAGGCAGGCGGCATCAAGGCTGGCGGCGTCATGCGGATGGATACCGATGGCGGCGTGGATCGCGGCATGGCGCCTGGCCAGTTCGATACAGGCACGGGAACTGGCCAGATCGCAACCAACACTGATCATGGTCTGGACACCGGCAGCCGCTGCTCGGGCGATGACGGCTTCCAAGTCGGCGGCAAAACGCGGACCATCCAGATGGGCGTGGCTGTCAAACAGTACGGGCCTGCTGTCGGCACAGATGGCGGGGTTTGCTGATGGCATGGTCACATCCTTGAGCAATACAGCTTGCGACCAATAGGCAGGGGGCGCCGTGGCGCCCCCTGAAAACCGGTCAGACCAGCGGTGTATAAGATCGCTGTTATTCCACTTCGATGCGGGGGAACAGGGGGGGCGCTTTTTCAATGCGGCAGCCTGCCGCCAGCCCGCCCCAGTCGCTGTGTTCCAGCAGATTCTGATCCGGCTGCTGGCCGAGAATGGCCAGAATACGGCTGCCGGTTTCCGGCATGAAGGGGCCGATCAGCAGCGCCACCAGCCGGAGGCTTTCAAGCAGGTGATACATGACGGTGCCCAGACGCGGTTGCAGAGCGGCATCCTTGGCCAATGTCCAGGGGGTGGTTTCATCGATATACTTGTTGGCGCTGCCAATGATCTCCCAGATTGCCAGGAGGGCCTTGTTGAAGGCCAACTCGTTCATCAGGGTGTCAACTTCGGCCATTTTATCCTGGCAGCGCTGGCGCAGGGCGGCATCGCAGGGGGCTTCACTGCTGGCGGCCGGCAGCACGCCGTCAAAGTATTTATTGACCATGGCGGTGGTGCGGCTGACCAGATTGCCCAGATCGTTGGCCAGGTCGGAATTGATGCGGTGAACCAGTGAGGTGCGGGAAAAGTCACCGTCAAGGCCGAAGGGCACCTCGCGCAGCAGGAAATAGCGGATGGCGTCGACACCGTATTTTTCCACCAGCATGTTGGGTTCGACCACGTTCTGCAGGCTCTTGCTCATCTTCTTGCCTTCCACCGTCCACCAGCCGTGGGCAAAAACCTTCTGCGGCAGTGGCAAGCCGGCGGCCATCAGGAAGGTCGGCCAGTACACCGTGTGAAAGCGCAGGATGTCCTTGCCGATCACATGGACATCGGCAGGCCAGAAGCGATCGAACAAGCCTTCGGCGTCTTCGGGATAGCCCAGTGCGGTGATGTAGTTATTCAGCGCGTCGAACCAGACGTAGATGACGTGGCCGGCATCGTCCGGTACTGGAATGCCCCAGGAAAAGCTGGTGCGTGAAATGGACAGATCGCGCAGGCCCTCGCGCACGAAGCTGAGGACTTCGTTGCGGCGCGAGCGCGGCTGGATGAAATCCGGCTGGTTTTCGATATGATCGATGAGCTGCTGCTGATACTTGCTCATGCGAAAGAAGTAGGACTGTTCCTGCAGCTTTTCTGTTGGCCGGCCGCAGTCAGGACAGCAGCCGTCGAGCAGCTGGGTTTGAGTCCAGAAGGTTTCACAGGGGGTACAGTACCAGTCTTCGTAGGTACCCAGGTAGATATCGCCTTTGTCGCGGATGGTGCGGAACATCTGCTGGACACCGGTCTTATGGCGTTGCTGTGAGGTACGGATGAAATCGCTGTAATCAATATTGAGTTTGTGCCACAGCGCCTCGAAGCGCTGCATTACGCGATCGGCCAGCTCCAGCGGTGTTTCGCCGGCGGCCCCGGCGGCCTTTTCAACCTTCTGGCCATGTTCGTCGGTGCCGGTGAGGAAAAAGACATCGTGACCACAGGATTTTTTGTAGCGTGCCAGCACATCGCAGGCCAGGGTGGTGTAGGCATGGCCGATATGGGGCACGTCGTTAACGTAATAGATCGGGGTCGTGATATAGAACGGCTTGCGCATAAAAACTCCTGCTAGGACGGTTTGGGCGGATTCTGCGGTCGACGGCGGCTCCGGTTGGGGCGGCGGGGCGGCCGGGTACTGGCATCAGCTGCTGGCGGCCGGTCTGCCGGTACCGCTGGGCCGTTTTGAGGCCGTTGCGAGCGCTCCGCGCCTGGTCGAGGTCGGTCGGGAAGCGCCTTTTTTTCACTGGCCGGGGTGACGGGTCGTGCTTCACGGTTTTCTTGACCCTCCCGTCGTTCCTTGCCGCGTCGGCCACCCCGGCGTCGTCTGCTGCTGGAACTGGCTGGCGTGGCTTCTTCTGCGGCAGGGGTGTCATGGTCGCTGCTGGGCTGGACTGGCTTGTCACCGCTGGCTTCAACCGGGCGGTCCTGGGGCTTGCGACTGGCTTTGGTGCGTGGTTTGCGGGAAGCCTTGTCGCCGCTGTCTGCCGCCGGGGCGTCAGCGGACCGTTCCTGCGGAGCGGCGTCCGCTGTTGCGGTCTCGGCGGCCGGCGCGCTCTGGAGCTGTGCCAGAGGAATCTGGCGATTGACCCCCTCCTGGCTGACGGTGACCGACTGAGCCAGCACCTGACAGCTGATGACCTTGACCGGCTTGCCGTCGAGCAGCAGGGTGCTGCCCGCTTTGGGCAGTTTTTTGGCCATCTGACAGTAGGTCGGATACTCATAGCTCAAACAGCACAACAACCGGCCGCACTGGCCGGAGATTTTGGTCGGGTTAAGGGCCAGGCCCTGCTGTTTGGCCATCTTGACTGAAACCGGGTAGAAGTCGGTCAGAAAGGTGCCGCAGCAGAGTTCACGACCGCAGATGCCGATGCCGCCGACCAGTTTGGCCTCGTCACGCACACCGATTTGGCGCATCTCGATGCGGGTATGAAAATGGTGGGCCAGATCCTTCACCAGATCCCGAAAATCGATACGGCCGTCGGCAGTGAAATAGAAGATGATCTTCGAGCCATCAAACAGGTATTCGGCGCGTACCAGTTTCATTTCCATGGCGCGCTGTCGAATCCGCTCGAAGCAGTAGTGAAAAGCCTCTTTTTCCTTCGAGGCGCTGATGCGGGCCATGTTCTGATCGGCCTCGGTAGCCAGGCGCAGCACCTTCTTGAGGTCGGCGGGGCAGTCCTTGTGCTCAAGGCTGCGTGGCGATTGCGTTACACTGCCGAGGGCGCGGCCACGGTTGGTTTCCACCACCACCAGATCGCCACGCTGCAGCGGCAGACCACCCGTGGCAAAATCGTACTGCTTGCCGGCATGCCGGAAGCGGATCGTAACGATTTCACACCAATCCGTCGTGTTTGGCGACTCGGTTGGCGGCTGTAACTGTTCAGGATCTTCAATATCGGTTGGTTGCATGAGTCTTCACAATGAGGCAGTCGGCGCTTCTGCCTGGCGAGGTGCCGGGAGCGGGCCGGATTGCCGAAGATAGCGGGGTTGCAGCAGGATTGATGATATCGAGATTACGTCTCGTCCGGGGCTGTTAGGCTGAGACCCGCTGTAAAAGCAGCTCTCACCCTGTAGGCAGCATCACAGAACACAAAGATCCTTCTTGTTTCCGGCCGCCTCTGCCAAAACGCTACGGATTGTTTTGCGACCACCTGCCAAGATGATGCGGCAATCTACCGCATCCGCCAGGCACAGGCAATGTCTTAGTTGCCGCCGTCGGGTCTTGCCCTAGCAGAAGGTTGAAAAAGTCCCATCCGGGGCTTTTTCAACGATGCAAGCCGACAATGCTCTTTTTCGTCTTGCTCAAAAATCATTTTAATACGGAGCAATGATTGATTTTGGTCACCCGTCCATGGGCTCTACAGGCTGTTTTTCAACAGTCTGCTAGCTGACCAGCCGGATCAGCAGATTCTCCATAATCAGCTGACGGTTGGCCGTGGTGAGCAGCTGGCTGTGGGCTTGCAGCAGGGCCGCAAGGCGATGACCGGCCCGTTGTGGCCCGCACTGATGCGCCAGGCGGGTCAGGGGATCAAGCAGATCGCGGTTAATGACCAGGGCTGCAGCACCCTGATGGGCCAGAATGAAGACATCGCGGTAGCAGCTTAGCAGCAGGCCGAGCAGTTCGGGCAACTGTTCTTTGTCGCCGGCCAGTTCCTCGGCCAGTTCCAGCAGGGGCACGATGGTCTGTGGGCTCAGCCGGCTGAGCTGTGCGAACAGGCTGCGGCGGCGTTGCAGATAGAGCTCGTGGTCGCTGCCCAGAGCTCGTGTCAGACTGCCTTCGGTCAGGCGTATCAGCAGTTCGCGCTGCTCCGGATCGGCGATTTGCTGCTGCAGGATTTGGCTGATCTGACCGGTGCCGAGGCGGTTGAAGGGCAGGGTCTGGCAGCGGGAGCGGATGGTGTCGAGCAACTGCTGTGGCTGACTGCTGATCAGTAGCAGCAGACAGCTGCCCGGCGGCTCCTCCAGGGTCTTGAGCAGGGCATTGGCGGCACTGCTGTTGAGCAGGTGGGCATCGTCAATCAAAACAATGTGACGATCGGCCTCGTAGGGTCGCAGCGCCAGTTGCTGCTGCAGGGTGCGGATCGCTTCGATCAGGATCTGGCCGTCGACAGGTTCGACCAGATGCAGATCCGGGTGGTTGTTGTGGTCGATCCGCCGACAGACCGGGCACTGACCGCAGCCGGTGCCGCTGGGGCAGAAGAGCAGACGTGCCAACGCCAGGGCCATCAGGCGTTTGCCGATGCCGGCTGGTCCACTAAACAGATAGGCGTGCGCCAGACGCTGATGCTGCCAGGCCTGTCGCAGCAGATGTTTCTGACGCTCATGACCGATAATCTGGCTGAAGCTGCTCATGATGCGGCGTGCAACCTGGAGGTCAACAGGGTAGCGATGCGCTTTGTCACCTCGGCAACCGTGCCAGTGGCGTCGATGCGCAGGATGCGCTCGGGCTGCTGCTGGTGCAACTGCAGGTAGCCCTGACGCACCTGTTCGTGAAATTGACGATCCTGCTGTTCGAAGCGTTGCTCATGCTGTAGGGCGTCATCCTCATTGCGCTGCCGGGCTCGTTGCAGGCCGATATGGACAGGCAGATCGAGCCAGAAGGTCAGATCCG
The DNA here is from genome assembly GCF_900101955.1 of Desulfuromonas thiophila. Classification (NCBI taxonomy): domain Bacteria; kingdom Pseudomonadati; phylum Thermodesulfobacteriota; class Desulfuromonadia; order Desulfuromonadales; family Desulfuromonadaceae; genus Desulfuromonas; species Desulfuromonas thiophila. Next base: position 81,332 of record NZ_FNAQ01000009.1, read on the forward strand.
GTTGTAGACCACTGCAGGCGTAGTGGTTCAGGTGTTCGATGGCGGCAATTTCCAGTTGGCGGGCATAGCCCTGATAGGCCAGGGTGGCGTCGCAGAAGCGGTCGCACAGTACCAGCTGTCCCTGTTGCAGGGCAGGCCGGATGATCTGTTCGACATGCTGGGCGCGCGCCGCAGCATAGAGCAGCAACTCGGCCTTGGGTACCAAGATGTCGTGGTCCGGGTGCAGCAGCAGCGCGCGAATCTGTTCGGCAATGGCGCAGCCACCTGGCTCGCGGGTGGTCAGCACGCCGTAGCCCTGCTGGCGCAGCTGTTCAGCCACAAGACACAGTTGCGTGCTTTTGCCGCAACCCTCGATTCCTTCAAAGGTGATAAACAGAGCCATAAGCATCCCAACAAATGACAGCGCGGTCAGAGGGTATGAGAAATCATTTTTAATGGCGCATGATACAGGGCCGGCTTGTCTGCCGGCAAGGTAAAAGCATTCCGGAAGATGACAGGGGCAGGCGGATGAAACCTGCTACCGGCCCGGCTCCATCAAGAAACCGGTGGTTCCGGTTGCCTGCCTGGCTTCGGCCAATGCCGGGCCTGGTCAGTGCTCATTGCGGCCCTGATGCCAGGCAACAACCCGTTCGAGCAGGTCTTTGTACAGGCGGATTTCGTTGACATCGATTCCGCCCGCCTGAGACGAGGTTTGCAGTTGCAGTACCTCGTCGGGAATGCCGCCATAGGTTTCCTGGCAGTAGGCGTTGAGACTGTTGCCGATGCGCCAGAGAAAACCCTCACGGCCTTCAATGGCTTTGATGCGCTGGAAAACCTCGTAAGCGGCCAGTGTTTCCATCTGGCGCTGATGACGCACGGCCTGAAAAAACAGCGCCAGCCCGGCCAACAGGCTGACGATCACCGCTGCATTGCCCAGGCCACGCAGCCCCGGCAGCAGTTCAACAATGAACAGCAGCAGGCCCAGCAGCAGAAAACTGCTGCCCAGGCCGACCAGAACAAAGGTTCCGTGCGATTTTTGTTTGAGTACCAGATTGTAGTCCAGTTCCGCCAACGGGATGTGACGGGCGCGTTCAAGGTAGTCACGTTCAGTTTCATGAAGACTGGCCATGGGTTCCCGCCATTGACAGTTGAGGGTAAAGGGTTTAACAAGAAGGGGTGGTGCCCGCCTGGGTGCCAGGATTCGGTTTTGTTAACCTACCGTTGCGAAGGAATTCGGATGACTGCTCTTGTTGTTGCTGGCTGTATTTTGCTGGTACTGCTGTTGTATGTGGTGTCAGCTCTGGCACCTTTGGCCTGGTATCTGTATCTGCCTTTCATCGTGCTATTTCTGCTGGTGTTGTTTTGGAAGCCGTTGACCGCGTCGCTGCCGTGGAAGTCGTCGTTTGGTCGGGGGGGAGTCTTCCGCCAGAGCCGGCTCAATTGGCCTGGTCGCGGTAATGGCCGTGGCCGGCGCCGCAACCCTGCGCCCCGCCAAGGCAGCGGCCGGCGCATGTAACCGCTGCCCGCCGCTTTTTCGGTTACAGAGGTTCAGCTGCAGCCCGATCGGCACGGTTCCGATCGGGCTGCAGTTGTTTTTGTCTTCACGACGGCCTGACGTCGCTGCACTCAGCGCTCGTGACAGGCGCGGCATTTGGTGGGACCGGCTTCGACCCTCACATGGCAGGTGCGGCACAGCGCGTGGTATTCCTTCTTGCTCTTTTCAATCTTGCCAGGCGCTCCTTCACCATGACAAGTGGCACAGCCCATCATGCTGGCATGCTGCAGATGATCAAAACGTACGATGCCGAAAGCGTTGGACAAGGCAATCCGTTCGATGCTGGTTGCTTCCGGGGTCGGTGTGCCGCCGCACAGAGAATCGCTTTCCATGGCAGCGGAATCCTCCTCGACAGCGGGGGTGGTTGCAGCCGTCACTTCAACTTCCGCGTTTGCTGTTTCCGGCGTGGCTGCCTGCTGGGCAGTCTCGATCTGGCGTTGTTCTTCGCGTTGCTGGGCCAGGATCTGTTGCGTGTGCTCCAGAGCCGATCCCAGTGTCGCAGATGATGAGTGGGCTGGCTGTGAGGGATTGTCACCGCAGCCGGTCAGCAGGGTGGTGGCCAGAAAGGCACAGAGACATAACAGGAGTGATGGTTTCATGGGATTTTCCTCCAGGGCTGTGGGGTTTTCCGTTTCCGATGGCTGTAAGAGGTTTTTATTGCTGACAACGGTTATTCTGGCCGGTGATGCTAGCACGTTTGCCGCTAGGATGCATCCGCTTCGCCAGCGCGGCTGTTCCGTCCCCCGACAGAAACTGGGGGCTGGCAATGGCAATGGAACTGTTGCATCTGGTAGATGATTTTGCCATCGACACTGAGCAGACCACTGGCGCACAGCTCCTGGCGCTGATGATCCAGCGCTTCAATGCAGGCTTCGACGCGGACTTGCCGATTGGTGGGGATGATCTGACCGCGGTAACTCCACTGATGCGGTGCCGAGGTCAGTTGCAGATTGCCGGCAGCCTCTTCGCCCCAGTGATGGGCGGCGATTACCCGCAGCAGTTGCAAAAAAGACTCCAGCCCCAGGGAGCCGGGACAGACCGGATCCTGATAGAAGTGGGCCGCAAAAAACCATTCCTGCGGATCGACCTGCTTGCTGCCACGAATCCATCCCGCCCCGGCCGGTCCGCCAGCGGGGCAGAACAGCTCGATCCGGTCGAGCATGCGCAACTGCTGGTCGGGGAAGGGCGGCTGTGACGGATAGTCGAAAGGCGCGCCGCTGGCCTGCTCTTTGGCACTGACCAGATAGGGCTGGGCTGTGCGCAGGCCGACCTGATTGGCCAGCGCCGCCGCAGTGAAAAAACCGAACAGGGTCTCGCCCTGGTAGACCGGCCCCTGTTGATCGTGCACACAGAAATCATAGCCCTGGATGATCATGCCACCGCTGCTGGAGACCCGGGTCAGGGTCACCTGGGTGGTCAGGGTGCCGCTGTTCCGATCGACCGGTCGCAACTGACGCGCCGTGCCATCAAGGTTGCGGAAACACAAATCCACCGGGCTGGTCAGGGCGCTGCCGACATAGGCGGCCAGCCAGCCACAGGGTTGCAATGCGATTTCCAGCAGAACACAGAACGGCATCTGCCGGCTGCGATTGGCGGCGAAATACCAGGCATCGGCCGGTACGTCGTACTGGGCTTCGATGTGACCGCCGGCCACCATTCGCCAGGGCTCGGCGGCGATGGCGGTGATGCGATCAAGAAACTGGAACGGCGGTCGTGGCAGACGGGCGATGCGGCGCTCGGCATCGAAGATACGGTAGGGTTCGCCAAAGGCCTCGGACGGTTTGCCCGCTGAAAAGGCCAGAATACGGTCGTAATCATACAGGGCCGGTTTGCGGCCGCCAGCGGTTGTGGTCACCGGGCGCGGGGCAGGCGAGGTAACGTGGGCCTGCTGCCAACGCTGTTCCAGAACCTCACGGGTCATGCCACTGAGCTGGACGGACATGTTGCCGATTTCGACAATGGCCTTGCCGTCGGCATACATCAGGGCGTCAACGATGGCGTAAGGCGCCGGATGGTAGCCCAATTCCTTCAGGCTAACCTCGTAGGTAACGGTGCGGGTGCTGGCCGTAACCTGACCGCGGCATTTGAGCTGGCTGTCCACTCCGGCCACCGGTTCCCATACGGCTTCATCCTGTTCGCACACCCAGCCCAGCCGCATCAGATAAAGGCGCAGGCAGTGCAGGCAGCATTCGTACATCAGGGTGCCGGGCATGACCTGATCATCACAAAAGTGACAGGTCAGAAACCAGTCATCGGGCTGCACGTCCATTTCGGCGCGGATCTGGCCGAGGCCGAAGCGGCCGCCGGCTGGATCAAGACGGGTAACGCGGTCGACCAGTTCCAGCTTGCCGCCGGGCAGGCCCAGGGGCCGCTGCAGGGGCAGGTGGGCGAAAGCCGAACCGAAACAGCCGGCCAGGTCGCCCTGGCGCAGGGCCTGCAGCTGCTGGCTGTCGTATTGTTCCAGCGCCAGGGGCACCAGTTCAAGCCAGTCGGCCGGTCGTTTGCCTGTTTGCGGGCGCAGGTCGAGGGCCGTCTGGATAATGCCGCGGCCGGCGTTGAGTTCGGTCTGGCTGAAGAAACCGGCGCAGCCGTTGCGCATGGTCAGCAGCGGTCGACCGTCAACCGTGCTGTCGAAAGCGAAACGGAACAGCCAGGTGTCGCCCTGACGGAAAAAACGCTCGATGCGGATATCGTAGCGGATCACCGCGCCCGGCCCCGGCAACGGGCCGTGGAAGCGGACCACGGCATCAAGCAGGCGGTAGACCGCCAGGCCGCGGGTCTGGAAATCGATTCCGAGCCAGGCGGACAGAAAGAGATCGGCCTGACCGGCCTCGACAGCGACGCAGGTGGGAATCCGGCCACTGTCCAGATACCAACGGTCGGCGGTGACGTCATGCTCGGTCACCACGCGACCCTGGCTGAGGGAACAGGGCTCACCTTCCAGGGTCAGAATGCGGTCGACCAGCATCAGCGGCTCATCGGGCAGCCGTACCCGGGTCGGATGACGGTCGATAGCGGCGAAACGCTCTCCCAGCATGGTGCCGATGGAGCCGATAGCGAATTCGAGGCACTGGCGCCGGTCGAACCTTAGCGCCTCGGGAGCCGAAACCGACACGGGGGGCGGCGTTGGCGGCAGATTCCGACCGGGAACCGAAGGCTGGGAAGGCGCGACCGTCACTGGCTGGCGGGCCAGTTGCTGGCTGCTGAGTTGCAGCAGTTGCTGGCTGAGCTGCAGGAACCGGCTGTGAGCGGCACTCTGGTGTTGCTGAGTGCGCAGCAGACTCTGGCGTAACGCAGGGCTGAGAGCTGTCTCAGTTAATCCTTGCGGCGGGGTGACCGTCGTGGCCGGCAGGCTGGCGCCAGGGCTCTTTGTCGCGTTCTGCGCGCTGACAGTCCTTTGCGCCAGAGCCGGCAGGCGGATATCTCCCAGACCATGACGCAGGATGACCGGCGGCCCGGCCGGAACCGGCGGTGCCGAGGGTTGAGCTGGGGCAGGGAAAAACAGGCTGGGGTCGCACGGATAGCCTTCCGCCAGCAGTTGCGCCAGCAGCCGGCCAAAGCTCTGTTGCGGTGTCTGGCCGCGCACGCAGGTGGGCAGGGCCAGATGTGGTCGCTGACCGAGAATGCGGCCGATCATGCGCGAGCAGGAATTGCCACTGCCGGTTTCGATGAACAGGCGGGCACCATCAGCGTAGGCCCGTTCGATGACCCGGGTGAAATCGATGGTGTCGGTCGCCTGAGCCAGAATAGCCCCGGCGCATTGCTCCGTTGTGGCCTCGTAGGGCTGGCCGCTGGCGCAGCTGTACAGGCTCAGGCCCGGTTGTGGTTGGGTATCGAAGAGGTGCAGGGCGCGGTAAGCGTCAGCCACCACACCAGCAACCGGGCAATGCACGGTGGTGACCCCCCGTAGTTCGATGAACGGGCAGGGCCGTTTGTCGGCTAGGCGTGCGACCAGCTGCTGCACGGCCTGACGCTGCCCGCCGATCACGCATTCGTCCGGCGTGTTGATGATCAGCAGGTAGGCCCGTTCCAGTCCGGCCAGGGCGCCGCGCACCCGTTGTGCTGGGCGGGGCACGACACCGAGACACCAGTCGACCGCTTCAGTGGCGGGTAGCTGCCACAGCTGGCGGGCCGCCTCGCAGGGGCCGGCCAATTGACGGCTGAACAGGGGCGAGGCCTCAATGCGTTCAAGCATGGCATCACGCTCCTGCCAGAAGCCGAGGCTGAACAGGCTGGAGGATTCGCCCAGGCTGTAGCCGATGGCCAGCTGTGGCTGCACACCAAACTGGCGCACCGTGTCGCTCAGAGCGGTGCAGAGGGCCACGTGGGCAATGATCAGGCAGTTATGATCCTGCTCGATAACGGCTGGATCGCAAGCGCACCAGAAGTTGTCAGGCTGATACTGATCGCGCAGACGCTGGTTCTGGCGATGCTGGGCTTCAAACACGCCAGGCCAGCACAAACCCAGCTGGCGGCCCATGTCGTTGAAATGGTTGCCACTGCCGGGGAACACGAAGGCCAGTTTGGCCCCTTCGCCTGCCAGGGGCTGGGGAGCGTAAAACAGCTTGCCGCGACTGCAGGCCGGCCGACCGACAGCGGTCCGGCCGTCAAGGCGTTGGGTCGGCTGGTGTCGCAGATGTTGCTGCGCGAAATGCAGCTGTTCGGCCAGTTCCGCCGGACTATCTGCCAGCAGACTCAGGCAGCAGGGCGCAACCGCAGCGGCAGGCTGACTGTGCCACCAGTGTGCTGCCCGTTCGTTCAGCGGTTGTTCCGGAGAATCCTGCAACCGCTGCGCCAGCTGCTGCAGGTTTTCGGCCAGGGCAGCCGCATTGCTGGCACGACAGATAAACAGGGCCGGGCCGGGCAAGGCCAGCGGCTGGGCCGGAGGCAGCCTGTGTGCCGAATCAGAAGGTGCTGGGGCTTCCCGCAGCACCAGCAGTTGGCATTGGCCGCCGGTGGCTGTGCCGCTGATCAGGGCGCGGCGCGGTCCCTCAACGGCGTTGTGCAGCCAGTAACGTGGTCGGCAGTCACCCTGTGACGGTAGCAAGCGATGGTGCAGGGCCAGGGCACCGCACAATACCGCCAGCAGACCACTGGCTTCGCCGGCCTGACCGTAGCGCGCGGTCAGGGGGATAGCCGTCAGCGATTCCCTGGCGGGGTCGGTCGGGCTGTCAGGCCCGCTGGCAAGGCGCAGACCGAAACTGTCGGCAGTCAGGGCCGGCAAGCGCAGCTGTGTTTGCAAGGCGGCAAGGCACTTCTGCGGCAGCGCATCGGTGATGCCGAGCAGATCGGCCGTTGCCGCCGTGGCAGCGGTTTCGGCCTCAATCAGGGCGAAGATGGTGGCACCACTGGCCTGGGCATCACTGAGGCGCTGCAATACCAGAGCACAGGCTCCTTCGCTGATCGGCGCGGTGCGACCCAACTGCTGGTTGCTGAGCTGGGCGCGAATGTCTCCCGGCAGATCGACGGCGCCGACCAATGCCAGATCGATTTCACCTCGCTGCAGGGCGCCTGTGGCACTCTGCAGAGCCTGCAGGCCGGAGTTTTCCTCGCTGGCGAGGGTGAAGCTGGGACCGCCGACACCGAAGGCGCGGGCAATGCGGCTGGCGACCACGCTGCCCAGCGCTCCCATGGTGCGGTTGGCGGTCAGGGGCGGGCAGAGGGCATCGCGCAGCTGTGTCAGCAGCGCTGGATCGTCCGCCTGCGTGTCGCTCAGGTGGCCCTGCTGACGGGCCTGTTGCAGCAGCAAAGGCAGTGACCAGCGCAGACTGAAGGAGGTTGCGGCCAGATCCAGGCCGGTACCGATGAAAACCCCCGTGCGTTCGTGATTGGTTTGGTCACAGCCTGTCGCGGCCAAGACTGCGGCCGCGCAGCGTAACATCAACGCCTGGCGCGGCAGCATCTCAGCCATCTCGGTCGGAGGAATACGGAACTGGCCAGCGTTGAGTTGCAGATCGGCCAGATAGTGGCCCTGGCAGGGGCTGAAGCCTTCCTGTTGCCACCAGCGGCGCTGCGGCGCACCGCCCCAGTGTTGAGGTGAGGTGGGTAACGCAGTGGTCTGCTCTGTTTCGGCGAACAGCTGCTGCCGCAGTGCTGCCACGGTCTGCCAAGGCCCAAGTTCGACATTAAGTCCGATAATGGCGATGGGCTCGGGAGCCTGTGCGGCTGGCTGCGGGACGGTTGTTGCGCCACGACCCGATCGCTTCTGCAGTTCAAGCCCTTCTTCAAGCAGCAGATGGGCATTGATGCCGCCAAAGCCGAAGGCACTGACTGCTGCCCGCCGTGGATGGTCTGATGGCTGTGGCCAGGGGCGGGGTTGGCGCAGTACCTCGAAGGGCGTGCCAGGTTCGACCAGGGGAGCAAGGGGCTCGCAGAAGTTGGCTGTTGGCGGCAGGGTCTGGTGCTTCAGCGCCAGCAGGGTCTTGATGACAGCGGCAGCGCCGGCGGCGGTCAGCAGATGGCCGATGTTGGCCTTGACAGCGCCCAGGACGCAACGGCGCTGGCTGTGGTTGCCCCACAGGGCCTGGAGACTGGCGCATTCCACGGCGTCACCCACGGGTGTACCGGTGGCATGGCACTCGATGTGATCGACATCCTGGGGCTGCCAGCCAGCGCTGGCGTAGGCGGCCCGCATGGCGCGCAGTTGACCGGCGCTGGAGGGGGCCAGCAGACTGCCACCGATGTCGTTGGACAGTCCGATAGCCGCGATGGTGGCATAGATCCGATCGCCATCGCGCAGGGCGTCGACGGTGCGCTTGAGAACCAGCAGGCCGGCGCCTTCGCCGACGACCAGGCCATCGCCCTGACGGTCAAAGGGCGCGCAGATGCCGCGCGGCGATAGCGCACGCAGCTGGGAAAAACCCATTTGAGTGTAGAGCGAGTCCGGCCGGGCGACACCGCCGGCCAGCATCAGATCAGCTCGACCGCTGCGCAGTTCTTCGACGGCCAGCTTGATGGCGTAGAGGGAAGAGGCACAGGCGGCATCCAGGGTGAAACAGCGACCGCCCAGCCCCAGCGCCTTGGCCAGTAACGCGGCGGGCAGGCCGGTCATGAAGCGGTTGCGGGCGTCCGGTTTGTGGGCCGGAGGAACCTGGCCGAGCAGCTGCTCCGCCAGACTGCGTCCCAGGTAGTCCCAGGCCAGCTGGCTGGTGGTCACGCTGGGCAGAGCTAGATTGCCGAGGATTACGCCGGCACGCTGACGTTGCTGGGTGCTGACACGGGCATCGAAAAAGGCCTGGCTACCGGCAATCAGCACCAGCTGGAACAGGGGGTCAAGGTGTGCTGGCAAAGCAGGATCAATCTGCAAGGAATCCAGCGGCAGTTGCAGCAATTCATCGCGGATGAAACAGGCGCGGCGGGAATAAAGAGCGTCGGGCCGGCCTTTGTCTGGATGGTAATAGTCTTCCAGTGACAGTGGCCAGCGTCCGGCAGGAGGTTCGCTGGCGACACTCTCGCCGTTGTGAATCAGCTGCCAGAAGTGCTCAAGGGTCGGAGCTTCAGGAAACAGGCCACCAATACCGACGATGGCGACAGAATGCGCAGAAATCATGAGGTCTAAGCCTGTCGAAACAGCGCCTGCGGCGTGGCCGGTGCAACGGTCGGGCGAAACAGGGCGCAGCCGAAGACGGCCGTGTTGCCACAGCAGGCGACAGGGAAAAGAAAAAGGACTTTATACTAACAAAAGAGCGGAACTGCAAAAAAATACCGCGGCCCTGATCGGGAGCAGGGCCGCAGCGTGTTCCAGCAAAAGGGTTGAGCGTTCTGGGCTGGCCGGAGCGGAAATCAGGAGCCACCGAGTCGGGCCTGCAGGGCATAGGTGCCGGCCGAGGTGATGGTCAGTTTTTTCCCGCCAATGGTCAGATGATTAATCTGTTCCGCCAGGCGCAGGGTGTTGCAGCTCTGCCAGCCGACGATAAATTCGCCGCCTTGGGCGGAAAACTGTTTCTGCTGGGCACGGATTACGCCCGGAATACGACTGATTTCCCGTTCGATGCTTGGCAGGTCGGCAAAGCTGCAGCCGGCGACAATCAGGCGGATCTGATGCTCGTTGTAACAGGCTTCGAGCCAGCTGGCGGCGATCTGGTCGCTGAGTCTGCCGGCCAGTTGCAGGGCGGCTTTCTGCAGTGCGTTCTGGGAGCCGATGGCAAAGCTGTGGTGTGGCACGATGGCATCGCTGCTGGCGGAGGCCAGCACCTTGCCCGTAGTGGTTTCACAGATGTCTGCCACGATGGTGGCGGCATAGGCGTGAAAGCGCTCGTTGTAGGGGTTGGCGCCATTGTCCTGGACGTAAGCCTGACCGCGAATCAATAGCTGGGCCTGAGTTGTCGAGGGACCGGTCGGATTGACCAGGTCAAAGCCCTTGCCGCGCAGGTCGGCTTCGATCGTCTGACGAGCTGCCAGCAGATTCAGCGGCATGGGATTGGCTGTGGCGCTGAGGGATTGTTCCTGCAGGGAGATGGCAACGGTTGGATAGTTGAGGCGCGGCAGAATCCGCGCCAGGGCGGCGACATCATCGGCCAGGGCCATTTCCTCCACCGTGGCGCGGATTCGCACGGTGCAGGCGTTCGAGGTGAAGGATTCGTTGAGAATCTGATAATCGCGGACATAACCCTCAACGCGGGTGAGGATCTTGTCCTGTAGCAAAACAAAGTTTTCCACAACGGTTTCGCTGGTTAGCAGCACACCAAGGGCTTCTGCCACGGCATTGCGCTGGGCATCTTCCACGGCGTCTTGGCGAGCTTGCTGACGGGAATGGGTGATGGCAGCCGAACCCTCAGCTTCGAGTTGAATCTGGCTGGCCTGCGCTGGGACGGTGGTGAGCAGTGTCCATGCCAGCAACCCCAATAGGTGAAACAATCGGTGGCGAAAGTCCATGGCGGATCTCCGAAAAATAAAACAACGGGTGCAACGCCTGACAGTCGTCGCACCCGTTGTTTAATAATCTTCAAATAAAAAGATTAGAATTTCCAGGTGCTGCCCAGATAAATTTCGTCAGCATCGAAGTCTTCCAGTTCCAGAACCTTTTTATAGCCCAGGGAGAGACCAAAAGTGTCCGTCAGCGTCAAGGAACCTTCACAGCCAACCTCATAATAATCATCATCTGCCGGATCGTTGTCGTAATCTGTCACATCGGCGTTCCAGACGGCGAAAAGATTAATCACACCATTGTCGCCATTACGCACACCAGCATTGATGCCGGTCTTGATCAGATGCTGTTCGTCATCATCGGCGTCACTGTCGTCAGTGTTGTAGAGATAGGAGGCTCCAGCACTGAAGATGAAGATGTCATTATCGTAGGTGATGGCAGCGCCCAGACCACCACCGAACAGGTTGACTTCGTCAGCGTCGACGAAGTCGAAATCCAGGTCGGTATAGCAGTAGTTGATATGACCCGTGAAGGAAGCCGACAGTGTCTGATTCAGCGGCAGGCTGTACTGGGTAAAGCCGATCAGGCCGACGCGATGACCATCAAAACTGTCAAAATCAATGTAATCGTAAGGCAACATCAGACCGTAGGTCAGCTGATCATTGTCGAAGGCAACACCCAGGTTGACGCCGTAGATGTCGCCGTTGAGGTTGGCATTCTCGAAGTCGACGTCTTCCCAGTAGGCCGAAGCGCCAAAGGTCCGTGGCAGATTCAGATTGGCTTTGTTGCTTTTTTCTGATGCTGTTTCAGCGGAGGGCAGCACCAGCTGTTGGAACACCAGTCGTGAGATGTTGCCGGCTGCCGAAACATAGGCCGCCCCTTCGTTGCCACCACCGACACCGCCAATGCTGTCACCATGATGATACAGAAACTCTTCAGCATAGTAATCATCATAATTAGGAGATGCCCAAGAACTTCCCGCCAGGCATAGCAGGGCCAAGACCCCGGAAATCAGTAATCCCCGTTTTTTGTTCATGTTACCTCCTCCTTCGAATGTGATGGAATTGAGACTAGGGTAGACGACGCAGCAGGCTGGCAGTGGCCTGTTGCAGCGCTTGATCGGCAGCGCCCGAGACATCATGGCCGATGCCCGTGCCGCTACCAGGAATGTATTCCAGGGTTTCCACGTCAACACAGCGGATCTGGATGCCCATGCGGGTTTGCAAATTCTTTCTGGCGCTCAGCCCGCGCACCTGATCACCACCTTCGCCGTAGTCATAGACCTCGCCATAGATGACCTTGGCGGCACCAAGCATACGGCCCATTTCGATGGCCTGGGCCTGGCTGACCATGCCGTTGGCACTCATCCATTGCCGGTCCATAACATCCTTGATGATATCAGCCTTTTCCTCGACGAAGATGAAGCGGCCAGTGTCATAGAGGGCTTCTGTCAGCCGGTTATGAATCCCAAGGCCCACATTCTTGTCCAGCAGGTGCGGATAGCGTTGTGCCGCCCGATCAGACAACCCCAGCGGCAGGACGGCAACAACCGTTTTAGGGCCTTTATGGGGCGGTGCGGCCACTGGCGAGGTGGCGGCAGCCGGTGCCGGCCGGTCCGGTTCAACGTAGGTGGTGGCACAACCGGCCAGCATCAGGCCCAGAAACACATTCAGCGCAACCAGCAGGCGCAGCAAATCAAAGATTGGCAAGAGCATCTTCAATGGCTTTCTGGGTGGCTTGACCCACGGTGGTTTCGTTGAAATGAACCTTGTCCTGGCGAATCTCGAACAGAATACCCAGTGATTTGGTTACCCCTTTACCGGATCCCTCAAAAACACGCAACGGCTGGCCGGCTTCACGCAATTCAATGCGGACACCAACCTGCAAGGTGGTTTTAGCGGCGGCCAGCAGACCAATACTGCGTGTTCGTGAGGTTTTAAAACGATCGATAAACACGCGCACCTGGGTATCACTGGCCACGGTTGGTTCCTGGATATCCTCCGGCATGTTGTCGTTCTGCCAGGTAGCCGCGATAAAACGATCAATCTGACGCAGCATCTCGGGATCGTCTTCTATGGGAACATAGCGACCGCTACGGTAAAATTCATCATTGACGATATTACGAATACCGTAGGCAATCAGATGATTTTCCCAGCCGGGCTGACCGGTGCGGTTTTGTACCTGAACAACGATAAACGGCTTGCGACCGTCCTGGCCTGTCGATGCCGCCCAGCTGTTCTGGGGCCGCAGGCCAACACCGAGCAGGACGATCAAAGACCCGACAACGGCCAGCGCTACCTGTTGGGACATAAAACGGCAAATGCTTTTGGCTGTGCTTGTTGCGCTAGCATTCATCATCTGCTCGGAACCATTCTGGTCGTTTTTACAGGGATGGACAAATCCATGTTGCAACGCGGCATACCAACAGCGAGGCAACGCTTCCAAGCATTTTACAGAAGAACACATGCACCCGGTGGACTGCTGCATAGGCTAGACGCAGGAGGCGAATTTTTCAAGCGGGTTTTTCATTTTTGGGGACCTGCTGGAGCCGCCTAAGCCTTGCCCCCAGCAGAATTTCGCCTTGCCAGAATCTGGTCAGCAGTTAGACTTTGAAAAAATCTTCAGCCACAGCTGTACCAGCTGGTGACAGGGGCAGAGCTCCTGGTTGCTGAACGTCATGTTCGTCGCAGGATGTTTGTTCACTGGTAACATTTTCTCACCTATGGAGCTTTGATGCCAACAACTGCAACCCGTCGTATCCTGATCACCGGAGCCACCGGCTATATTGGTCGTCGCCTGAAAGACCGGTTGCTGCAGCGTGCTGATCTGCAATTGCGTCTTCTGGTGCGTGATCCCAATCGCTTGCGTCCTGAGGTGCGCCAGCGCGTCGAGGTGGTCCAGGGCGACAGCTTCGATGCCACTGCGCTACAGAAGGCACTCCAGCAGGTGGATATGGCTTTTTACCTGATTCATTCCATGGGGAGTGGCCCCGATTATGCCGCTCGCGATCGCCGCAGTGCTGAACAGTTTCGCGATGCCTGCATCGCTGCCGGGGTAGCACGGCTGATCTATCTGGGGGGGCTGGGACGGATGGAAAATGCCAGCGAACATCTGCGCAGCCGGCTCGAAACGGGGGCCATTCTCAGCGCTCGTCCCGAGACCTTGCAGACCCTCTGGTTTCGAGCCGGGGTCATTCTGGGCGCTGGCAGTGCCAGTTTCGAAATTATTCATCATCTGACGCAGAAACTGCCGGTTATGCTGACGCCGCGCTGGGTCACTACCCGCACCCAGGCGATCGCCGTCGAGGATGTGCTGACCTATCTTGAGGCGGCCATCGATCTGCCGGCAGCGGGCAACTGGCAGATCGATATCGGTAGCGAGCCGACCGATTTCCGTGGTCTGATGCAGGCTGCGGCGGCCAGCCTGGGGCTGAAACGCTGGCTGATTCCGGTGCCCCTGCTCAGCCCGAAATTGTCATCCTATTGGCTTATGTTGTTTACGCCAGTCCCCTACAGCATTGCTGCCGCACTGGTGGAAGGGCTCAAATCCGAAACTCTGGTGGAAAACGACCATGCCAAGCAGTTGTTTCCGACCATTGTGCCCCGCACGCTGCCACAGGCCTTTCAGTTGGCGTTGCAGGAGTTGGAAAGTGACGCGGTTCTCAGCCGTTGGTGCGACAGCAGTGCCGGCGAGGTCTGCGATCTGAGCCCACCTGCTGATCCTAAGGCCCTGGTGTATCGGGATTGCCGTCAGTTTGCTCTGGCTGGGCTGACCCCGGCCAGGGTGTTCTCACAACTCTGTCAGTTGGGAGGCGCTGCCGGCTGGGGTGGCTATGACCCCCTGTGGTCACTGCGGGGAATGATCGATAAACTGATGGGAGGCGTCGGTCTCAATCGTGGTCGGCGCGTACCCGCACAATTGCGGGTAGGTGATGCCGTAGATTTCTGGAAGGTGGTTGATCTACGACCGAATAAACGACTGTTATTGTTGGCGCAGATGAAACTTCCCGGCAAAGGCTGGCTTGAGTTTGTCATTGATGACGACTGGTTGATCCAGACAGCCCATTTTTTTCCGAAAGGGCTGGGGGGCCGGTTGTACTGGTATTTGGTGATGCCGTTTCATGCTTTGGTGTTTGAGCGTATGGGACGCCGCTTGTTGGCTCAGGCAGCCAAAATGCCGGCCAGCTGATCAGGCTTCTTGACAGAATGTTTTGTTCTGTTAAATTAAGACAAAAATTGTTATCAATGCGGTTCGTGGCTGAAGCCGCGATGTCCGTAAAACCTTCCCCCAGACCAAAAAGGAAAAACTTATGACGGAAAAACGCACAGGAATCATCCGCTTTAAAGGCAATCCGGTGACCCTCGTTGGCCCCGATGTCACGGTTGGCAGCCCTGCTCCTGATTTCAAGGTGGTCGATAATGGTCTTCAGCCGGTGACACGCGATAGCGCCAAAGGCAAGATTCAACTGATAGCGGTGGTGCCGTCTCTGGATACGGGCGTTTGCGACACCATGACGCGAAAGTTTAATCAGGATGCCGCTGCTTTGCCGGAGAACGTGGAAGTCTATACCATCAGTGTTGATCTGCCTTTTGCTCAAAAGCGCTGGTGCGGTAATGCTGGTATTGAGCGGGTTAAAACCCTGTCGGATTATCAGGAGCGCAGCTTTGGCCTGAATTACGGCGTGTTGATCGACGAACTGAAGTTGCTGGCGCGCAGCGTCTTCGTGATTGATGTTGATGGCAAGATTGCTTATAGCGAAATTGTTTCGGAGGTCACGGCCGAACCGGATTATGCCGCTGCTCTCGCGGCCGTTCGCGCTCTGCTGGCATAGGCGGTTCAGGGGAACTTACCGATTAGCCCCAGGCCCTCGTTCGTTTGATGCTGACGAGGTCCTGGGGCTGTTGAATTTTCAGCGCTCAGGGCGCAACTTCTGAGCCCACCAATACAGCCCGGCAACGAAAAAAGCGCCACCCACCAGATTGCCCAGGGAAACCGCCAGCAGATTATCCGTCCACATGGCCAGCGGGTTGAGACGTTCGAGTTCGGTGGCACTTAGCCCGGCACCGGAAAGCGCCTGTGGCAGCTGCTTGCTGAAAATCCCTGCCGGAATGAAATACATGTTGGCGATGGCGTGCTCGAATCCCGAAGCGACAAACGCCATGATTGGAAAAAAAATCGCCAGAATTTTGCCGCCGATATCTTGTGCCGCCAGAGCCATTACCACGGCCAGACAGACCAGCCAGTTGCAGCAGATGGCTCGGCAGAAATATGCCAGATTGTGCTGAAACGACCAGGCTTCGGCGGCGATCTTGCTGCTGGCGATCTGCAGCGCCGTGCTACCCACTGGGCCATCGAGTAAGCCGCTGCCAGCGGCGATTATCCCAGCCAGAAAGACCGCTCCTGCCAGATTGCCCAGATATACCCACAACCAGTTCCACAGTAGCACCCGCAGCCGGATTTTTCCTTCCAGCCAAGCGGCTGTCATTAACGTATTGCCGGTCCAGAGCTCCGACCCCGGAATGATCACCAGCATCAGACCAAGACTGAACACCGCCCCCGCCAGAAATTTTTTTAGACCGAACCAGCCGATATCGCCAGTGCTGATAACCGTGGCGAGATGAGCCGCAAAACCGATATAGGCACCGGCCAGAAAGCCCAACAATAAAAGGGGCAGCGGTCGTAAAAGGGTCTTGGTCACGCTGGCCTGCATCAGCTGGGGTAGTAGCTGTCCTGGGGCAATGAAAGGCATGCGAGCTCCTGTCAAAAGAATGAGTCTGCTCTTTTTATGAAAAAAATTCGCTTGCGGATATCGGGATGCAGATCTTTACATACAGTCAATAATGGTCTTCTTCGGTCCTGAAGCGCTTTGGCCATGTCGATGCTGAGGGCAGTGGGCTGTGCCGGCATGTTCCGCTTGATTTACTGGGTACACACAGGACGTGGTACAGAATAAAGGATAAATAGACGGCAGGGGCACGAACTGAACTGTGACATGACAGACTGGCACAGAACCGTCACAACCAAAAAAGGGTTAGCGAGAATGTCGCTAACCCTTTGATTTTTTGGTGGGCGCAGTAGGGATTGAACCTACGATGCCGTGTGAAGGCGGAATCATAACACAACTCTATGTTGTGTAAAATTGCTAAAAATGTTTTTATTTCGCTATGTTGCAGGTTTTCTTTGTTTTTCATTTTTCTATTTTTTATTCCTTTAGGCTGTTATTCGCAATAATTAGCATTTTAAGAATCTGACACAGGATGACCACTGCCGATCCTAACGATCTTGCCGCCGCCTACCCACAGATTCTGAGGAAGAGTCCTTTTCAAAGATCGCGAAACTGGGGTGACCTCTAAACTTCAGCAGCAAAATGTTCCAGATTTTCTGCGAGGTGCCCTTCAGGAGAATCTGGCACATTGTAGCGGCACTGGCTCCTTGGACACAAGTTTTGCTTACGCCGCCTGACGAATTTGTCGGGTGAGCGGAAACCGTTTTTTCTTGACACGCCATTTACGCTGAAGGTCAGGGGAATTCGGTCGGCGCTATCAATGATTCAGGGCGGGGCACGCTCGATCATACACGCTCCGCCGCTTGCCACACCCAGGGCAAAGGGGGCGGCTGTTGCGGCGCGGCTCAATGTCAATGACCAGGGCCTCCACACCGTCGACCAGCATGACGCAGATGGCGCCGTAAACGAACGACTTGTATCGCTCGACCTTGTTCTGTAGCGGAACCGGTTCCCTGGACAGAAGTTTAGCTTACGCCGCCTGACGGATTTCATCGGGTGATCTGAAGCCGTTTTTCTCAACACGCCATTCGCTGTTGTAAAGCTCCACGAAGGTCTTCACGGCTTCGCGCACGTCGGTGATGTTACGGAAAACCCGGCCATAGATGGCCTGCTCTTTCAAGGTGCGGTTGAACCGTTCGGCAACTCCATTGGTCTGGGGTTCGGCAACAAAGGCAAAGCTGGGAGTGATCCCCCAGAACTTGATCTGGTTCTGAAAATGGTCTGAGAGGTA